>JBOHPM010000553.1:0-2534 GCA_050731715.1 Candidatus Rokuibacteriota bacterium | reverse complement strand
CCCGCGCACTCCCAGCGGCAGCACCGCCACCAGGCCGGCGCTGTCCTCGACGCACCAGATCTCGAGCGGCTCACCCGCCGTGAAGGCCCGGGCCCACTCGGTCTGCCAGGCCCAGGTGAGAAAGGGCAAGCGCAGCCGGCTCCGGGCGTGCAGCCGCGACCAGGCGCCCGCGCCGATCTCCTCGAACCCGCGGTGAGCGATGACCTTCACGCGCTATCGGACGAGAGGGAATCGGGGGCGGCCCCGGTGTCGGGTGCCGCCGGCTCCTCGGATTCCTCCATCGCCTCGTCGACGGCCTCGTCGAAGTCGTCGCCGAGGTCCTCGCCCATCTCTCGCCCCATGCGCTTCATGAGCCTGGCCACGCTGGCTGGATCGTTCTCGTCCAGGTCGCCCAGGCTCGATGAATCAGCCAGGGCCTCCATCCGGGCCTCTTCCGACTTCGGGGTCGCGAAGCGCGACATCAGGCGGGTCAGGGCACTGCCCCCGCAGCGGGGGCAGTGTGGGGCGACGGCACTACCTGGTCGGAGCACGAGCAGGCTGACGACCCGGTGACAGTCTCGACAGTCGTATTCGTAGATCGGCATGCGGGCCAATCTTAGCATCAGGAGGAAGTGTCTCGATGCCCGACACTCTGACTCGCCCGTGTCAGCCGACGCACACTCGCCGCGGCGGTTGAGCTTGTCCTGTCAGAAGTTTGACACCGGGCACCCTTCTTGCTGAACGAGATGCTCGTGAGGCAACAGGCGCGGTGGACGAAACCCGTGGACTCCGGGCCGGCCGAGGATGACATCCCGGCGGGCGACCAGCGCGAGCGGCTCCTGATCGAGGCGGTCGTTACCCTGGCCCGCTCCCTGCGGGACGAGCGTGACCGGCTCGCCGGCCGGCTCCGCGAGGTCGAAACCGAGCTGCAGACGCTCACATCCCGGCTGGAGCCAGGATCGCTCGATCCTTCCGAAGTGCCGGCGGCGGACTAGCCGATAGGCCCAGGCGCGCCGCGCCCTCCCGCGGCGTTTGGCCCAGGTGACGCGGCAGGCACGCGGGCGGGGGTCGCTCTCCTGCCCGCAGGCCCCGCCGCCGGAATTCCTCGCGGCTAACCTTCGCGGGGGCGGAAGCGGGGCAGGATATCGGCGGCGATCGTCTCCAGCTGCGCGCGCTCCTCGGGCGGCTCGCAGATCGGGTTCAGGAGGAAGTAGCGGCAGCCGGCGGCCCGGAAAGCCTCCAGGCGCTCCCCACACTGCTCCGGCGTGCCCACGACCCCGTACCTGTCGACGAGCGGTCCGAAATCCTGGGCGTACCGCTTGCTGAGCCGGGCCACCCAACCCGCCCGGGCCTGCTCGTAGTCGCGGCCCACCGTGATGAATGTGAGATGGGCGGTGGCGAAGCCGTCGAGCGAGCGGCCCTGGGCCGCGGCCGCCGCCCGGATCCTGTCGAGGCTCTGGCGATAGCGTTCCGGCGTGACGACGTACGAGACCCAGCCGTCGCCCTGGCGTCCCGCTCGCGCCAACGCGGCGTCCGAGCGCCCGCCGATCCAGATCGGCGGGCCCCCCTTCTGGGCCGGCTTGGGATCGATGGACACGCCCTCGAACTGGGTGAAGCGCCCCTTGAACGTCGCCGGCGTGTCACGCCAGAGCGTGCGGACCACGTCGATGGCCTCGCTCACCCGCGCGCCGCGCTCCCGATGGGGCACGCCGCACGCCTCGAACTCCTTGGGATTCTCGCCGCCCACGCCCACGCCGAAGATCAGCCGGCCCCCGGACAGCGCGTCCAGGGTGGCCGTGACCTTGGCTGCCACCGCCGGCGGGCGCAGGGCCAGCAGATAGACGGCGCTCCCCAATCGGACTCGCTCCGTGATCGCGGCGTACGTGGCCAGCAACGTCAGCGACTCGTAGAGGGGCAGGTTGAAGGAGACGTGATCGCCGCACCAGACGGAATCGAACCCCAGCGCCTCCACCCGCCGGACCAGGTCGAACTGCTCTCGCGGCGGATGCAGCGACAGGAACGCGCCGAAGGAGGTCACCGGGGAAAGGCCTCGCGCAGGCCTCCGTCCACGGTGATCGTGCAGCCCGTGGTCTTGGCCGAGCGATCGGATGCCAGGAACAGCACCGCCTCGGCCACATCCTCGGGCAGGACCCGGACACCGAGCAGGTTGCGCTTGCGATAGAAGTCCTCGAGCCCCTCGACAGTGATCCCCTGCGCGGCCGCTCGCTGCTGTCGCACCTGCTCGGACCACAGCTTCGAGTCTTGAAAGACGGCATCGGGGTTCACGATGTTGGAGCGAATCCCGTGGGCGGCCCCTTCCAGCGCCAGGACCTTGGCCAGCTGGGCCTCGGCGGCCTTGGCCGCCGAGTAGGCGGCGAAGTCCTTGCCCGGGGCCATGACGTTCTTGGTGGCCACGAACACCAGCGCACCACCGATCCCCTGCCGCAGGAGGACGCGCATCGCTTCACGGGCCACCAGAAAGTGGCCGGTCGAGTTCACGGCGAAGGAGCGCTCCCAGTCGGCCCGCGCCATCTCGGCCACCGCCGCCGAGTGGG
>JBOHPM010000552.1:0-2542 GCA_050731715.1 Candidatus Rokuibacteriota bacterium | reverse complement strand
GTTGGGGGGATCGGCGACCTACTTCTCGTACTCGGCGAGCTTCTTCACCCGCGTCCGGCTGGTCGCGCCCGTGGGGCAGGACTTTCCCGTCTCGCACATTCGGCTGCTGGAGGGTCGCGATATCGACGTCGCCGGGTTGCAAGTGGCGTCGGGGCGGACCTTCCGCTGGGCCGGGCAGTACGGCTACGACCTCAACGACGCGACGACCCTGGACACGCAGCTCAACGTCCTCGCCGACTTCCGTCCCGCGCTGGCACCCGATTCCCGGCGCGTACCCTTCTTGTTCCTGGCCAACATCGATCCCGAGCTGCAGCTCGGGGTCCTCAGCCAGATGGCGGAACGGCCCCGGCTGGTGGCCCTGGACACCATGAACTTCTGGATCCAGGGCAAGCGCGACGCCCTGCTGCGGGTCCTCGCCGAGGTGGACGCCGTGACCATCAACGATGCCGAGGCCCGGCAGCTCGCCCGCGAGCCCAACCTCATCAAGGCGGCCCGTGGCATCGCCGCCATGGGCCCCAAGACGGTGGTCGTGAAGCGCGGGGAGTACGGCGCGCTCATGCTGACCGACGGCGCGTTTTTCTTCGTGCCCGCGTACCCGCTGGAATCGGTCTGGGACCCCACGGGCGCCGGTGATACCTTCGCGGGCGGCTTCATGGGATATCTGGCCGCCGAGGGCCGCACCGACGGCGCCGCCATGCGCCGGGCCCTGGCCTACGGGTCGGTCATGGCCTCGTTCACCGTGGAGGACTTCTCCCTGAATCGCCTCGTCCGGCTGACGCCGCCCGAGATCGCCGAGCGCTACACCGCGTTCCGGGACCTGATGCGGCTGGACACTTGAGGCCAGCGTGAGCCACGCCAAGTACGAGCGACTGCTCGAGGTGCTGCGTGGCCTCGAGAGCGTGGTGGTCGCCTTCTCGGGAGGCGTGGACTCCACGCTGCTGGCCCGGGCGGCCAAGGACGCGCTGGGTGACCACGCGCTGCTGGTCACCGCCGATTCCGAGACCTATCCCGCCAGTGAGCTGGCCGAGGCCCGACGCCTGGCCGGGCTCCTCGGCCTGCGCCACGTCGTCGTCCGCACGAACGAGCTCGCCAACCCGGAGTACGCCCGCAACCCGGGGAACCGCTGCTTTTTCTGCAAGGAGGAGCTCTTCACCACGCTGGCGCCCATCGCCGAGCGCGAAGGGTGCCGCCATCTGGTCTACGGCGCCAACGTGGACGATCTCGGTGATCACCGGCCGGGCATGCAGTCGGCCCGTGAGCGCGGGGTGCGGGCCCCCCTCATCGAGGCCGGACTGGGCAAGCAGGAGATCCGGGATCTGTCGCGGGAACTCGGGCTGCCCACCTGGGACAAGCCCGCGTTCGCCTGCCTCAGCTCGCGCCTGCAGTACGGGGACCCGATCAGCGCCGACAAGCTGCGGCGCATCGACGCGGCCGAGGCCTTCATCCGTGGGCTGGGCTTCCGCCAGTTCCGCGTTCGCCATCACGATCGGCTCGCGCGCCTGGAGATTCCACTCGAAGACGTGCCTCGCCTCTGGCAGGAGGGCCGCCACGAGGCGATTCTGGCCCGCTTCCGGGAGCTGGGCTACGCCTACGTCGCGGTGGATATCGGCGGATTCCAGTCCGGGAGCGCCAACCGCTTGCTCTCGACGAAGGGAACCTCGACGTCCAATGGATAAGGAGGCCCTGCGAGGGCTGCTGGAGGACGTGAGCGCGGGGCGGCTCGACATTCCCGAGGCGCTGCGGCGGCTCCAGCGGCTGCCCTTCGAGGATCTCGGCTTCGCCAGGGTCGATCAGCATCGGGCCCTGCGCGCGGGTGGACCGGAGGCGATCTTCTGCCCGGGCAAGAGTCCGGGGCAGGTGGTGGCCATCGCCCGCCGCCTGGCCACCGGTCACGTCAACGTGCTGGCCACGCGGGCCGATCCCGCCATCGCCGCGGCCGTGGCCGCGGCCGGCCTCGACACTGCCTACCATGCGGAGGCCCGGTTGCTGATCGTGCGCCCCGCGCCCACCGAGGGCCTCGGCCTGATCGTCGTCGCCGCGGCCGGCACCTCCGACCTTCCCGTGGCCGAGGAAGCGGCGCTCGTTGCGGAAGCGCTCGGTAACCGGGTGGAGCGAGTCTACGACTGTGGAGTGGCCGGCCTGCACCGGCTCTTCGCCGCGTACGACACACTGGCCGAGGCCAACGTGATCGTCGCGGTGGCCGGCATGGAGGGCGCGTTGCCCAGCGTGATCGGCGGCCTCGTGGACCGGCCGGTCATCGCCGTACCCACCAGCGTGGGCTACGGCGCCTCACTGGGCGGACTCGCGGCGCTCCTGGCCATGCTCAACTCGTGCGCGCCCGGCGTGTCTGTCGTCAACATCGACAACGGGTATGGGGCCGCCCATCAGGCTAGCCAGATCAACCACTTGGCCACAAAGTCGTGAGAATTGCCTTCTTCGACTGCCCGAGCGGGGCCGCCGGCGACATGATCATGGGCGCCCTCGTCGATGCGGGCGCTCCCTTCGAGGCCCTCCGCAGGGAGCTGGCCAAGCTGCCCCTCGG
>JBOHPM010000551.1:0-2549 GCA_050731715.1 Candidatus Rokuibacteriota bacterium | reverse complement strand
CGCCGGGCGCCTCCGGCGGGGCGCCACGTTTGCCAGCAAGATAGGAATCGTAGTCGCCCAGATGCGTGCTGAGACGGCCGGCGGCAACCTCGACCACGTTGGTGGCGATGCGATTGATGAAGTACCGATCGTGCGAGATGAAGACGATCGTGCCGCTGAACGAGGCCAGGGCCTCCTCCAGCACCTCGCGCGAGGCCAGGTCCAGATGGTTCGTCGGCTCGTCCAGGCAGAGCAGGGTCGCCGGGCGGGCCAGCATCCTGGCCAGGGCCAGGCGCGCCTTCTCGCCCCCCGACAGCACCCCGACCCGCTTGTCCACGTCTTCGCCGGAGAAGAGGAAGGTGCCCAGGATCGTGCGCAACCGCGTGTGCCCGGTCTCGGGTGCCACCGCGGCGAGCTCCTCGAGCACGGTCCGGGCCGGATCGAGCGCGTCGAGCTGATGCTGGGCGTAGTAATGCACGGTGACGTGGGCCCCCAACGTGCGCTCCCCGCGCTCGAAGGGAAGGACCCCGGCCAACATCTTGAGCAACGTGGACTTGCCGGCCCCGTTGACACCGACCAGAGCCACCCGCTCGCCGCGCTCCACGTCGAAGTCCACCCCGGCGTACACGACGAGGTCACCGTACGCCTTGTGCACTGAGGCCAGGTGCGCCACCCGGCGCCCGGTGCGCGGCGGCTCGGGGAGCACGAAGCGGATCCGCCGATCCTCAGCCCTCACCGCGACCCGCTCCATACGCCCCAGCATCTTGATGCGGCTCTGCACCTGACGAGCCTTGGTGGCCTTGTAGCGGAAGCGTTCGATGAAGCGCTCGATCTCGGCCACGCGCTTGGCCTGGTTCCTGGCTTGCGCCTCGAGCAGCTCGCGCCGGGCCTCGCGCTCGACCAGGTAGTCGTCGTAGCTCCCCTGGTAGAGGGCCAGGCCCTCGGGCCCCAGCTCGGCGATGGAGGAGACCATGCGGTTGAGGAAGTACCGGTCATGAGACACGACCACCACGGTGCCGGGATACGTGACCAGGAAGTCCTCGAGCCAGGCCAGGGACTCGAGATCCAGATGGTTGGTGGGCTCGTCGAGCAGCAGGAGCCCCGGGCGCAGCAGCAGCAGGCGGGCCAGCGCCGCCCGCATGCGCCAGCCTCCCGAGAACTCGGCGAGTGGTCGGGAGAGCTCGCTGGCGGCGAAGCCCAGCCCTCCCAGGATCGTCCGGGCCTGGGTCTCCAGCCGATACCCGCCGAGGGCTTCGAAGCGATGCTGCAGCTCGCCGTAGCGGGCGGTGAGCGCGTCGTCGGGGGCGGTGGTCAGCGCGGCCGCGATCTCCTCCATATCCCGCTCGAGCTGCCAGACGTCCTCGAACCCGCCGAGGGCTGTGCCGAGCACCGAGCCGCTCGCCGTCCCCCCGACCTCCTGCGGCAGATAACCAACGCTGGCCTCGCGCGCGCGGCTGACCCGGCCCTCGTCAGCGTCCTCGAGGCCGGCCAGAATACGGCAGAGCGTCGTCTTGCCGGCGCCGTTGGGGCCCACGAGCCCGATGCGCTCGCCGGCGACGAGCCGCCAGTCGAGCCCCCGGAAGAGGCTCTGGCCCCCGTAGGCCTTGCTGATTCTCTCGAGCTGGACAAGCACCCGGGCCTACCCTCGGCGGGCCTCCCGGAACTGCTCCAGCACGGCGAAGGCGTGGCGCGCGGACTTGACGGCCAGCGTGCCCCCCATGAGCAGCCCGACATCGAGCGTCTCCGCGATCTCCGCCTCGGTGGCGCCCTGGTCGAGGACCTCCTCGACCCGGTGATCGATTCAGTCGAAGCAGTTCTGCGAGACCGCCACCGCCAGTGCCGTCAGCTCCTTGTGCTTCTTGGAGAGCGCCCCGTCGGCGAAGACCCGGTCACCGACCTCACGGAACGCCGCGTACACCTTCATGGGAGACCGGAGGATGAGGCCGTTGAGTCGCTTCTTCTCTTGGTTCCGCTCGTGGATGTGCATAGGATCTCCTTGCCGTTACGGGGCGTTCGTGGTCAGATCGACGGCCCGCGCCTCGGCCATGCAGCGCAGGGTCAGCAGGAGGCGGACAACGCACTGCTGGACCAGCGATGCGTCCTGGGCGAACGGGTCGCTCAGCCATTCCCGGGCCCACTCCCCTCGCTCCTTGGCGAATCCCAGCGTGGGCGAGAGCTTCTGCAGCCGGAGCAGCAGATCGTCCGGGGGCAGGCCGGACGCGCGTAGCCGCGTCACCACGGCGGCGCGCACGGCGGCATTCCAGATACCGGTCAGGCCTTCCAGGAGGGCCTGGTAGCAGGTCAAGCCCGCCCGATCCTGGAACTGCCGGAGCACCGCCGGCACGAACGCGCTGACCACGGCATCGCCGTTGTCGTCGACGCCGAACAGCGGGCCGATGACGGGGTCCGCCTGGGCGCGGGGCAGCTCCGCCACCAGCGCGGCGGCCGCCGCCGCCGGAATCGCCGGGAGCTGGGCCAGACGCTCGAGCAAGGGCAGGTCGTTGGCCATCCCTCATCCTCCTGCGCGAGTGGGCTCGCGCTGGACCTCGGCCCGGGCCAGGTCGCGGGCC
>JBOHPM010000550.1:0-2552 GCA_050731715.1 Candidatus Rokuibacteriota bacterium | reverse complement strand
GCGGGCAAGAGGAACAGTTCACCCCGGAGTTCAAGCAGGTGCGATCGAGCCACGACCCCAAGCACACGCCGGCCATCAAGGCGCCGGCCTCGGTCAAGCGGGGGCAGTGGTTCGAGGTCACCGTGAGTGTGGGGGCGCCTGAGCGCCACCCCTCGCTGGCCGAGCACTTCGTCC
Source organism: Candidatus Rokuibacteriota bacterium (assembly GCA_050731715.1). Lineage (GTDB taxonomy): Bacteria > Methylomirabilota > Methylomirabilia > Rokubacteriales > CSP1-6 > 40CM-4-69-5. The sequence goes on along the minus strand of JBOHPM010000550.1, from coordinate 2,378 downwards.
GTTACATCGCCCTCTACAAGGACAGCGTGGAGATCAGCCGGGTCTACCTCCACCCGGTCCTTTCCGCGCCGCAGGTCACGTTCACGGTCGCGCTCGACGAGGGTGGGACGCTGCGGGCCCTGGCCGAGCCCACCCACTCGGCGGCCTGGGAAGCCTCGCGGAAGATCACCGTCGTCCCCTGACCGCCTCGGTTCGAGCGGCGGCTTTGCCGCCGCGTTCCCTGTCCTGGGGGAGGCCTCGGAGGGGGCCGTCGAGGCCCCCTTCGACTTGCTAGCGGGCCCGGAGCTCGATGCTGACCGGCGTGGAGCCCTGGGCGGCGACGCTGACGGTGCTCGTCCGGCGCCCGAGCCGCTCGTGCCAGACCTGCAGCGTGTACTGGCCGGGCGGGACGTTGTCGAGCTTGAACCGGCCCGCTCCGTCGGTGATGGCGTAGAAAGGATGATCGGTGACGACCACCCAGCCCCGCATCCAGGAATGCAGATCGCAATCGACGCGGATGATCTCCGGTTTCGCGAAGGTGATGGGAATGGTACGGCCCTTGGGCTGGGTGCGATTGAAGGGGCTGTTCTCCTTGGGCGCGCTGTGCAGGTTGTGAAGCAGCCGGTCGCTGTTGAGGAACTCCACCGTCCGGCCGACGGGCACGAGCACGACGCGGGGGGCGAACACGCACTCCTTCTGGTCCATCTGCGCGGGCGCCGGGGAGGCGGCTGACGGCGTGCCCGGCGGAGGATTCTGCAGCCACACCACGACGTTGCGAATTTCGCGGGCGGCGGACACCACGAGGTCGCCGACCTCCTTCTCCTTGCCGCACACATACTGATCGATCGTGACCGGCAGCTTCTTCGTCTCGGGGACCTGCCCGCCCAGCACGGCCTGGCCCTGAATTTCGCCCGCCGCCACCGCGGCGGGCAGGAGCAAGATCCCGACGGCGACCAGGAAGAGGGGGACGCGGGGACGGCGCACCATGGCGGTCAAGATACCACGCCCCCGCACCGGCGGCCCGTCCGCGGTGGTTGACGCGCGGCACGGTCGGCGCCTACAGTGGCGCGACCGTGCCCCTCTTCGCGCGCCTCCCCTACGGCTGGGTCGTCGTGGCCGCGCTCTGCGTCACCGAGACCGTCACCTGGGGCATCATCTACTACGGCTTCCCGGTGATGCTGCGCCCGATGGAAGCCGAATTGGGGTTCTCGCGTGTCGCTATCACCGGCGCCTTCTCGGTGGGCATGGGGCTGGCCGCCGTCGCCGGGTTGCCGCTCGGCCGCTGGATCGACCGCCACGGGGCCCGCGGGCTCATGACCCTCGGCTCCTGCCTGGGCACGCTCCTGGTGCTGGCCTGGTCACGCGTGGAGAGCTTGCCCGCACTGTACGCGGTGTGGGGCCTGATGGGACTGGTCATGGCGGCCACCCTCTACGAGCCGGCGTTCGCCGCCGTGGTGGGATGGTTCCCCGGGCGCCACCGCGACCGCGCGCTGCTCACCGTCACCATCGTCGCCGGTTTCGCCAGCACGATCTTCATGCCCATCGAGGCCTGGCTGGTCTCGCGCGTCGGCTGGCGGTCGGCGCTGATGACGCTGGCCATCGTCCTGGCCGTGCTCACCATCCCCCTGCACGCGCTCCTGCTCCGGCGCCCGCCCCGACCGGTCGCTCCGTCCGGTTCCACCCGCGAGCACGGGGCGGTGCCAGGCCTCACGCTCGGCGCCGCCATCCGAACGGCCGTGTTCTGGGTGCTGGCCGCGGCGTTCTTCGTGGGCAATTTCACGGTCAATGCCATCACCATGCACATGATTCCCTACCTGAGCGACCGCGGATATTCGCCGACGGTGGCGGCCGTGATGATCGGCTGGATGGGGGCGATGCAGGTGCCGGCCCGGCTCGTCTTCGCACCGGTGGTGGCACGCTTCGGGCATTACGCGGCGACCACCGGGATCTTCTTCGTCCAGGCGGCCGGGCTCGCGCAGCTCGCGCTGGCCACTCGCCTGCCCACGCTCATCCCGATGGTGGCCATGCTCGGTGGCGCCAACGGGATGTCGACCCTGGCCCGGGCCACGATCATCGCCGAGATCTTCGGGCCCCGCCACTATGGCAGCATCGCCGGGGCCATCGCGCTCGGCGCCAACGGCGCTCGCGCCGTCGGCCCCGTCGGGGCCGCCGCGCTGCAAGTGGCGATCGGCGGCTACGAGCCCGTGTTCTGGCTGCTCACCGCCGGCCTCGCCCTGGCCGGTCTCGCCGTGCTCATGGTGCGCGGCGCCCGCGGTGCAGGCGTGGACGTCCCGCGTTAGGACGTTGCCGGCGCGATGCCGGTCGGGCAAGCCACGCCGGTGCCGCCGTGGCCGCAGTACCCCCACGGATTTTTGGCCAGGTACTGCTGGTGATAGTCC
>JBOHPM010000549.1:0-2560 GCA_050731715.1 Candidatus Rokuibacteriota bacterium | reverse complement strand
CGCGTCGTAGTGGAGCACGGCGAGGCCACTTTCTTCGGCCGCCGCGGCGACCAACAGGTCGGGGATCTTGCGCCCGCGGAGGCCACGGGAAGCCAGGAGGCGCTGCACCTGGCGGGCTCGTCGTACGTGCGCGGCGGCCGTCTCTATCAGAGAGAACGCCGCGAGGGCCACAGTCAGCTGGGTCCACTCGCGCAGGTTGCGGGCGGAGAACCCGACCTCGAGGTCGGAGATGCCGGCCCGGGCCGCCTGGCCGCCGGCGGCGAGGGGCTCGAGCACCGTGCGGACGGTCGAGTGGCGGAGCCGGGTCAGTACGCTGGTATCGACGAGGTGGGTCAGCGCCACGCCGCGCTTCGGTCCCGCAGCCGTGCTCTCGCCAGCGTGTGGAGAGCCTTGGCGACCCGACGGTCCCGCGTCGGCGCGGCGCGCCGGAGCGCCTCGTTGACCGTGTCCTTCAATGTCCTCGTGCCCAGCTCGGCCCTCGCGGCAGCGAGAGCCTTCTCGTCGATGTCCACCAGGCGCTTGGCCATGGCCGGGAGTATATCACGATGGCTCGGTGTATATCCGATCGGCCCGCTGGCCACCCTGCTGGCCGTCCTCGCGTTCCTGCCGCTCACGGCCGAGGCCCAGCCAGCCCACCGTCCCTACCGCATCGGCGTCCTCAACGAGGCGTGGGCCGCCAATCACCCGACGGTCGAGGGCCTCAAGGCGGGGCTCCGCGAGCTCGGCCTCGAGGAGGGGCGGGACGTCACGTTCGACATCAAGTTCACCGAGGGGAATCCTCAGGCCACGCCGGTGGCGGCGGCCGCCCTCGTGAAAGCCGGCGTCGACGTCATCTTCACCAGCAACGAGGCGGCCACGCTGGCGGCCAAGACGGCCACGCAGAAGATCCCGGTGGTGTTCACGCTGGTGGGTGATCCGGTGGCGGCCGGGATCGTCAAGAAGTTGGCCCATCCGGAGGCCAACCTCACCGGCGTGTCGAGCCTGACGACCGACCTGGTGCCGAAGCGGCTCGAGGCCCTGAAGACGCTGATGCCGAGTCTCCGTCGCGTCTGGGCGATCTATCACGGCGGCGACGTGCCTTCCAGCGCGGCAATCGTGCGCGCCCTGGAGGTGGCGCCGCGTCTCGGCCTGGAGATCGTTCCGCGGACGGTCCTGGCATCCGAGCAGCTCGACGAGCTGCTCCGAAAGCTCCGCCCCGGCGATGCGCTGCTGGCGCCCGACATCGCCACCATGGACATCCCGGCGGTGATGCTGGAGGCCTCGCTGAGCTCCCGTATTCCGGTGGTCTTCTCCGCCGAGCTCTGGGTGAGTCACGGCGGCCTGGTGTCCTACGGGGCCGACTACCGCGCCCAGGGCGTTCAGGCGGCCCGGCTGGTCGCCAAGATTCTCAACGGCACGCGACCCCAGGACCTGCCGGTCGAGGGTGCCGACAAGATCGACCTGGCCGTGAACCTGAAAACCGCGGCCCTCCTCGGCCTCACGGTGCCGCGGAAGGTACTCCTCCGCGCCGACGTGCTCCGCCGATGAGCGCGGGGGGGCCGCGCGGCCGGCTGTTCCGGAAGTACATCGGTGTTCTCGTGTTGCTGGTGGGCGGGGTGCTGCTGGTCAGCAGCGCGGTCGAGCTCTACTTCTCCTACCAGGAGACCAAGGCCTCGCTCATCCGTCTGGAGCGCGAACAGGCAGTGGCCGCGGCGGCGGGGATCGAGCGGTTCGTCCAGGACATCGAGCGGCAGCTGCGCTGGACTACCCAGGCCGCGTTCGACCAGCCGGCGGCGGCGGCCGAGCAGCGCGAGATCGACTACTTGCGCCTGCTGCGCAACGTCCCGGCCATCGCCGAGATCCGGCACCTCGACGCGTCGGGCAAGGAGCAGTTGCGGGTGTCGCGCCTGGCCCTGGATGCCGCGGGGAGCCAGGAGGACCATGCCCGGGCGCCGGCCTTCGTGGAGGCGAGACAGGGCAAGACCTACTTCAGCCCGGTGTACTTCCGGAACGAATCCGAGCCCTACGTGACCGTCGCCGTGCCGGCCGGTGAGTTCGGCGTCGAGGTCACGGTGGCCGAGGTCAATCTCCGGGCGATCTGGGACGTGGTCTCGCGGATCCGGATCGGCAAAGCGGGACATGCGTATGTGGTCGACTCGCTCGGCCGCCTGGTGGCCCACGCGGACATCAGCCTCGTGCTCCAGAAGCGAGACCTGTCGGCGCTGCCCCAGGTCCGCGCCGCCCGCGGGCCGCGGGCGGCCGGGGGTGATGAGGGCATCGGCATGGTCGCGGCCGGCCTCCAGGGTGGGCAGTTCCTCACCGCGTACGCCCCCATCGCGTCCCTCGGCTGGCTCGTGTTCGTCGAACAGCCGCTCAGCGAAGCGTTCGCGCCCCTGCAGGCCTCCGTGGTTCGCAGCATCATCCTCTTCGCGCTGGGCCTCGTCCTGTCGGTGCTGGCGAGCGTGCTCTTGGCCCGTCGGATGGTGGCCCCGATTCGAATATTGCAGGCGGGGGCGGCCCGGATCGGCGCGGGGGAGCTCGGTCACCGCATCGCGGTCCGGACGGGTGACGAGCTGGAGGC
>JBOHPM010000548.1:0-2561 GCA_050731715.1 Candidatus Rokuibacteriota bacterium | reverse complement strand
CGGTCGATGTCCGGTCAATCACACACGTGCAGCGCTCTGTCGAGCGCAGCCCAGAAAGGATGGGAAGACCCATGAGCCAGCGGCGATCGCCAGCGGTACGGCGGCGAGCGGCTGTTCGCCAGAGCTTCAAGACAGCAGCCGCACGACAGTCGGGGGAACTGCCGCAGCTATCCGATGCACCGTTCCTGGACGAAGACGGCGTAGATGCAGGCCTGGGCGATGAGGTCGGCCTCGATCCGCCGTGGCAGAGCGCCAATTTTCCAGAGAAAGTTGTGGAAGCGCTGGTTCCGGAGGAGTCCAACCGACGAGAGCCGACAGCAGGTGTGGATGATGAAGGCACCCCAGGAACCGAAAGGTTGATCCTACTGTACTTGCAGGAGGCTGGGACGGTGCCGCTGTTGACGGCCGCCGACGAGCTGCGCCTGGCTGAGCATTTGCTCACCGCCAAAGCCCATCTCCTGGAGGCGCTCCGGGCTGCGCTGCCGGCCGCCGCCATGCCCTCGGAGCTGACGCCCGAGGCCTGGCTGACGGAGCAGCTGCGCCAGGCGCTGGCGCGCGAGCCCACGGCGCCGGGGCTGGCCGAGACCTTGCACCTGTCGGTCGAGCAGGTGCGCGCCATGCAGACGCGCACTACGCCGGAGGTATCCCTGGACACTATCATCGCCGATGGCCAAGGCCTCCTGGGACACATGATCGCCGATCGTACCTTCCGCAACCCTTTGGACACGGGTATCGCCACGGAGCTGAGCGATCGCGTGGTGAGCTACTTGCAAGCGCTGACGCCGCGGGACGCGTATATTGTGCGGGCGCGCTTCGGGATGGACACGGGCGAGGGGCGTACCCTGGAAGACATCGGCAAGGCGTTGCAGCTCAGTCGCGAGCGCGTGCGCCAACTCGAGGCCCACGCCCTGGAGAAGCTGCGACGTGCGTCCGGCCATCGCCGGCTGCACAGCTTTCTCGAAAACTGAGCGGCTGAACGCGGACGCCGCGGAGGCAAATCGGCCCACAGCTATAGGCATCGTTCCGAACCTGCACACGCGGCCGATTCCGCCTTCCGCCAGAAGGTCGAGGTGCTGTGTCACGCCAGGCGCCAGGCGGCGGAGTCGCCCGCGTTGTATGCCGACGGCCGGGACGGCGACGCTCCAGTGCAACAGGAGATGGTGCGTGGCGAGCCGCTCGTGGGCGCGGCCCACGGCTATCTGTACAGCGCCAGGGTGCCGGCCACACGGCCAGCTGTGGACTACACGCCCCGCGTGGCCCCACACCACCCGGCGGCCGCGGTGCCGCTGGAAGCCGCCCAGATCTTATGGCAACGGTGAGCGATCGCCGGCCCCCCCTGACGGAGTGCGCTGTATCTTTCCAGCTGAGGACGCTGAAGCCGATGTGCTAGCCGAACAGTGCTCGGTATGTCAGAGAAAGGAGGAGGGAGATGAAGGGCTACAGGAAAGTCGTGATGCTCGCGCTCATAGCAGCACTGCCGCTCGCCGGCTGCGCAGCGATCCAACGGAGCGAGGCGAGGGACACGGAGTAGTTACTGGCTGCAGCGGGCTTCCAGGCCAAGCCCGCTGATATGCCGGAGAAGCTCACCAATCTCAGGACCATGCCGCCGCGCAAGCTGGTCTCGCAGGCGAAGGACGGGAATTTTGTGTATTAGAGTTCATCCCGATTAAACCATCGGTTGCCATGGCGTCAAACGCACGCGAAAATTATGCAACGCACAGCAGACGTCCATCATGAGGTCGCGAACGCCTGCCTTCCGCAAACGGCAGGTATCGTGGCCGATGCGACAGCGCTTGACACGGCTGTTGACGTGCTCGATGCGTACACGGCGACGCGCGATACGCCGATTGGCAGCTTTTGGGGGACGCGTGAGCGCGCGGCCTCGCGGCTTCCGGGTCGGCATGATGCTCTCGACCTGGTCGCGCGTCAACGCCAGGAAGCCCAGAGCCTGGAGCACCCGACTGCCCGGGGGCAAGGGGTATGGGGTGGTATCGGCAATGCGCTGATCGTGGGTCCTGCCGGCAGAGGTCTCACTCCGCAAGAGAATGGTCAGCGCGGCGTTGATCAGCAGCACGTTGTTGCCTGTGTGGCACTTTTTCTTGCCGCGATCACAGCGCGTTTGCTCAGTCGGATCCTGGGGGCGCTCGCTGCGCCGTTCGGTGCCATCGTGGCTACAAGGGGGGAGGGGGGCGCCGGTATCGACGCCGCTGTGGACAGAGCGGATGTCGGCGCGATCATGGCCGCCGCTTCGACCTCGGCTACGCCGAGGCGCGTCGCCAACCCCGGCAGGGACCGGCTAGGAGCATCCGCCAATGCGCGCAGCGGCGCGCGCAGCACCCCCAACAGGACATGAATCCACTGATGGGCGTTGCTCTGGCCCATCCCAAACAGCCGCCCCTGCACCACCTGGAGGGGAGAGGTCTTCAGGTCGACCAGAATACACAACAGCCGATCCTCGGGAGTCGGTAGCGGACAGTTCTTGTCGGGCGTGTACCGCCGGGTGTGGCGTGGCTGTCCATCGAGGCGCCACTGGGCCAGATGGGCTTGAAACGCGGCCTCAA
>JBOHPM010000547.1:0-2564 GCA_050731715.1 Candidatus Rokuibacteriota bacterium | reverse complement strand
CCCAGCGACGGGAAATAGAAGAGCGGATCGTAGCCGAAGCCGCCGGCGCCGCGGGGGGCGGTGAGGATCACGCCCTCGGCCACGCCCTCGACGACGTGCTCGCCCCCGCCGGGATCGACGAGGGCGATCACGCAGCGAAAGCGCGCGCCGCGGCGGGCCTCGTCCACTCCGCGGAGCTCGGCCAGCAGTCGCGCGCAGCGGCCGGCGTCGTCCAGGCCGGGGCCACCGAAGCGTGCCGAGCGCAGCCCGGGCGCGCCGCCGAAGGCGTCGACCTCGAGCCCGGAATCGTCGCCCAGGGCGAGCAGGCCAGTGTGCCCCGCCGCCGCGCGGGCCTTGAGGAGCGCGTTGGCGGCGTAGGAGTCGCCGGTCTCCTCGGGAAGACTCGCCCCCGGAAACTCGCTGAACGTTCGAACATCGAAGGGCACACCGGCGAGGAGCGCGGCTAACTCGCGCCCCTTGGCGGGGTTGAGCGTGGCCAGGACCAGGGCCGGCCTAGAGGGCGAACGCGCGCTCGTGGCGCGCCTCGATCGCGCGCCGCTGCAGGTGGACCAGGCGCCCGATACCGGCGGCCGCGATCTTCAGCATCTCGTCGAGACGCCCGTGGCTGAAGGTCACCCGCTCGGCCGTGCCCTGGACCTCCACGAACTCACCCGCCCCCGTCATCACCACGTTCATGTCGACGTCGGCCATCGAGTCCTCCGCGTAGTTGAGGTCGAGCACGACGTGGCCCTCGACCACGCCCACGCTAACGGCGGCCACACAATCGCGAACGGCCGACAGGGGATCCACGCCGGGGATCCGGCCCAGCGCGTCCACGACGGCCACGAAGCTCCCGGTGATGGCGGCGGTCCGGGTACCCCCGTCGGCCTGGATGACGTCGCAGTCCACCCAGATGGTCCGCTCTCCCATCTTGCCGCGGTCGATGACCGCCCGAAGCGCCCGGCCCACCAGCCGCTGGATCTCCTGCGACCGCCCGCTCGGCCCCCGATTCTCCCGCGGGCTGCGCGTATTGGTGGCGCGCGGCAGCATCGCGTACTCCGCCGTCACCCAGCCCAGCCCCTGACCCTTGAGGAACGGCGGGACCTTGTCCTCCACCGAAGCCGTGCAGATGACCCTGGTGGTGCCAAACTCGACGAGCGCCGAGCCCTCGGGGTGGACGAGAAAGTCGCGCGTGAGCCGGATGGGACGAAGCTGATCGGCGGCGCGGCCGTCGAGACGAGGCATACCGTCAGCGCCCGCGCTCGACGAGCGCCCGCAGCCGCTGATCCCAGTGGCGCCTGTACTCGACGAGCCCGGCGACGATCGCCCGGGCGATCTCGTCCCGATAGCGGCTGTCGCGCAGGCGGCGCTCCTCCTGAGGATTGCTGACGAATCCGACCTCGATGAGCACGGCGGGCATGGCCGCGCCGCCCAGCACGTAGAAGCCGGCCTGCTTGACGCCCCGGTTCGGCATGCGCAGGGCCTGGGTCATCGAATCCTGGACGATCTCGGCCAGACGCGAGGACTCGGTCTGGAACTCCGACTGGGCCAGGTCCCACAGGATCGCCTTGACGAAGTCCGGGCGGGCCCGGGGCGAGGGCGCCTCCAGCTCGACCACGCTGTTCTCCAGGGCGGCCAGCTGGCGGGCGGCGTTGTCGGTCGCCTCCGAGGAGAGGAAGTAGGTCTCCACTCCCGAGACGGCGTGCCGGTGGGCGTTGGCGTGGATCGACACGAAGAGGTCGGCGCGGGCCCGGTTGGCCATCGTGGTGCGATCGCGCAGCGTCACGAAGTTGTCGTCGTCACGGGTCAGGAGGACCTTGATCTTGAGCTGCTCCTCGACCAGCTTGGCCACCCGCCTCGTGACGTCGAGCACCAGCTCTTTCTCGGTGAGCCCGCTGGGCCCGACGGCGCCCGTGTCCTGCCCACCGTGGCCGGCATCCAGCACGATGGCCCGCAGGGGCGCCGCCTGGACGCGCTCCCCGATGGTCTCGTCGACGGGACGCCCGAAGTCGAGGACCAGACGGTGAGGATCGAGCAGGGTCATGGCCTTCACTTCCCCAGGCTGGCCCTCGAACACGACCCGCAGCAAGAGGTCACGGCCCGCGCGCTCCACGCGCACTTCGGCGACCAGACCGTCGCGGACCTCCTCGATGCGGGGCTCGCTCCGGAAGCCGACGACCCGGACCCGGGCCTCGCGGGGGCCGCTCTGCTCCAGCCGATAAGTGACGGCCTGCGACGTCTCGAGCACGACCCGCGTGAAGGACGGATAGGAGCGGAAGCGCAGCTCCTCCAGCGCTCCCGCCGCGGTCTGCACCGCCGTCTTGGGCAGCGCCGCCGGCGGCCCGGCCTGAGTCATCCGGGGCAGGACGCGGGCCACAAACGTCTCCGGGACCAGCCAGGCCCCGGCCTTGACCCGCACCGGCGCGTCCAGGACCACGGGCTGGCCGTCGACGAGCACCTGGGCCCAGTTGCGCGTGAACGTGACGACGTGACCGGGAACCCTGAGGTAGGCGCGGACGCTGCTCGGCGTGGCGTCGAGCCGCGTCTGCATGCGCGACGCCACGCGGTCCAGCTCGACGTAGCGG
>JBOHPM010000546.1:0-2580 GCA_050731715.1 Candidatus Rokuibacteriota bacterium | reverse complement strand
GGTCGCACCCGGCGCCGCCGTCTGCGGGTGGCCGAGGCCCGGCGCCTGCTCGTCCAGGAGGAGGCGCACAAGCTGGTCGACCAGGAGGAGGCGGTGAGCCAGGCGGTCCGGCGCGTGGAGAACTCGGGCATCGTGTTCATCGACGAGCTCGACAAGGTGGCCGGACGGGAGGGCGGGCACGGCCCTGACGTCAGCCGGGAAGGCGTGCAGCGGGACCTGCTGCCCATCGTCGAAGGCTCGGCCGTCACCACGAAGTACGGGATCGTCCGCACCGACCACATCCTCTTCATCGCCGCCGGCGCCTTTCACGTCAGCAAGCCGGCCGATCTCATCCCCGAGCTACAGGGTCGTTTCCCGATCCGGGTCGAGCTGGACCCCTTGACGCGGGACGATTTCGTCCGCATTCTGACGGAACCTCGGAATGCCTTGATCATCCAGTACGTGGAGCTGCTGAGGACGGAGACGGTGACTTTGCGGTTCACGGCGGACGCCATCGACGCGGTGGCCGACACCGCGATACAGGTGAACACGGCGACCGAGAACATCGGCGCTCGTCGCCTGTACACCATCATGGAGCGGCTCCTGGAAGAGGTGTCCTTCGGGGCCCCCGACCTGGCGGGTAAGGAGATCACGGTGGACGCCGACTACGTCCAGCAGCGGCTCGGCGACATCACCCGGGACCAGGACCTGTCCCGGTACATCCTGTGACGGCTGTGACGGACAGCGACGCCGTGCGCCGGGCCGAGATCCTCATGGAGGCGCTCCCCTACATCCGGGAGTTCCGGGGCAAGACCGTCGTCATCAAGTACGGCGGCGCCGCCATGGAGCAGGCGGACCTCAAGGAGCCCTTCGCCCTCGACGTCATCTTGCTGAAGCTGGTGGGGATCAACCCGGTGATCGTCCACGGCGGCGGTCCGCAGATCGGCGCCCTCATGAAGCGACTGGGCAAGGAGCCCCGCTTCGTGGGGGGGATGCGGGTGACCGATGAGGAGACGATGGACATCGTCGAGATGGTGCTGGTGGGCAAGATCAACAAGGAGATCGTCGCCCTCATCAACCATCACGGTGGCCGCGCCGTCGGCCTCTCCGGCAAGGACGCCGATCTGATCCGGGCCCGGCGGCGCGCCCACCGCCTGCCCAGCGGCGAGGAGATCGACATCGGGCTCGTCGGCGAGGTGGAAGCCGTGAACGCCGAGCCCATCCAGCTGCTGAAGGAGCACGGCTTCATTCCGGTCCTGGCCCCGGTCGCGGGGGGCGACCACGGCCAGACCTATAACGTCAACGCCGATCTGGTGGCCGGCGAGGTCGCGGCCGCGCTCGGCGCGGAGAAGCTCATCCACCTCACCGACGTCCAGGGAATCGTGGACGGCGGGGGACGGCTGGTGAGCACACTCGCCCGCAAGGAGGCCGAGCGCCTGATGCAGGAGGGCGTGATCGACGGCGGCATGCTGCCCAAGGTCGAGTCCTCGCTGCGGGCCCTCACCGGCGGTAGCGCCAAGGCCCACATCGTCGACGGCCGGATGCCCCACGCCATCCTGCTCGAAATGTTCACCCGCGAAGGCATCGGGACGGAGATCGTGCTCTGATGGACACCAAGACGCTGCTCGAGTGGTCGGCCCGCTACCACACGCCCAATTACGGACGGGCCCCCATCTGCGTGGTCCGGGGCGAGGGTGTGCGCCTGTGGGACACCGAGGGCCGGGAGTACCTCGACTTCACCGCCGGCCTCGCGGTGACCGCGCTCGGTCACTGCCACCCCCGGGTCACCGGCGCCATCCGGGAGGCCGCGGCCACGCTCCTCCACGTGTCGAACCTCTTTCACACCGCGCCCCAGATCCACCTGGCCAAGCTGCTGGTCGAGCATTCCTTCGCGGATCGGGTGTTCTTCTGTAACTCCGGCGCCGAGGCGAACGAGGCGGCGCTGAAGCTGGCCCGCAAGTACGCCAAGGAGCGGTACGCCTCCGACCGCTACGAGGTGATCGCCACGCGGGACTCCTTCCACGGGCGGACGCTGGCCACGGTGACGGCCACCGGTCAGGAGAAGTACCACCACGGCTTCGAGCCCCTGGTGCCCGGCTTCAAGCACGTGCCTTACAACGATCTGCGCGCGATGGAGCGCGCCATCGACAGCCGCACCGCGGCGATTCTCGTGGAGCCCATCCAGGGCGAGGGTGGCGTCAACGTCCCCGACGACGACTACCTGCCCGGGCTCAGGAAGCTCTGCGATGAGTCCGGCGCGTTGCTCATCCTCGACGAGATCCAGACGGGCGTGGGGCGGACCGGACGGCTGTGGGCGTACCAGCACTCGGGGATCGAGCCCGACATCATGACGCTGGCCAAGGCCCTGGCCAACGGCGTGCCCATCGGGGCCATGCTGGCCCGCGACGAGGTGGCCCGGGCCCTGACTGCTGGCAGCCACGCGTCGACGTTCGGAGGGACGCCCTTCGTGGCCTCCGTGGCGCTGGCAGCGCTTGGCACGGTGATCGGCGAGAAGCTTCCGGAGCGGGCCGACCAGCTAGGGCGCGCCCTGATGGATGGCCTGCGGGCCATGGCTCGCCGGCACCCCGTCATCCAGAAGGT
>JBOHPM010000545.1:0-2581 GCA_050731715.1 Candidatus Rokuibacteriota bacterium | reverse complement strand
AGGTCGTAGAGCGAGAACCGATCCAGCTCGGTGAGGTCGCCGACCGCAACCTCGCGCGGCTCGCCACGGTGCTTGTCGTAGACCAACCGGCTCAGAATCTTGCAGAGCCACGGTCGGATCCTCTCGGCGTCCCGCAGGGCCGGAAAGGCGCGGAGGGCCTTCACGTAGGCTTCCTGCACGAGGTCCTCGGCGTCCTGGGCGGTCCCCCTGAGGCGGACGGCCAGTCGGTAGAGGTGACCGAGATGCGGCAGCGCGAGGGCCTCGAATCGCCGCTGCGTCTCGGGGTCCAGCACCTGCCGGTCGGTCCTCTTGCCCAGGCTCATGGAACCCTCTACCTACTAGAGAGACGGATTGGCGCGGCCCGAAAATTCCCGCCCAGGGAATATATACCTCGCGGCCTGTATGCGGCTCCTGTCGATCAGCGGGGTCGTTGTGCCAGCGCCGGCAAGACTTTCCCCCAGTTCTGGCGGCGTCGGCGCCGGCGCTCGTGGGACCGGCCGGGCTGGACCGGCGCCGAGTTCCGGCGCCGCGTTATCGACGAGCCCACGACGGAGCCGGGCGGCCGCGGAGAATCCGCATTCCGCCGTGAAAATGAGGTCGCTCAATCCCTCGGCCGTCACGTCGCTGTTGATCCAGGCGATCTCCGGGCAGGACTTCCTGGCGATGTCGCGAAGCTCGGCCGTCGTTATCGGGCCGACGCCGGGCACGTCACGCTCGATCAGAGCGAGGGCCTCGAATCGCTGCCCCGCTCATGGAACCCGCTACTTAGGGAGACGGATTGGCGCGGCCAGAAAATTCCTGGCCCGGGTCGGGCCGGCCACGAACTCCTCTTTGGTGACCCACCCCGGCGGGACGACCTCCGCCTGCAGCGGCGGCAGGACCACATGGCCGCCGCCGAAAACCAACGACCCTACCCGGAAGAAGCTATCGAACACGACGAACGCCTGGTTCGTCGATGACCTGTTTCAACCAGCGATCGTTGGGTCATGAGTTCTATCGTCTGTTCACACGCTTTGAGTGCGCATTGATACATCGCGCGTAGTGCACGGTCGGCCCGCGTAACCTGCCGGAGGCGGCGCATGGGACAACGCCCCGTTCAGGGCAGGATCATCTGAGCGGGGCGCACGTGTTTTGAGAACCCGAGAGCTGGGGAGGAAGGTTATGACGGCCAGCGGCTGGCTCTTGATCATCTATGGCATCCTGATGTTCACCACACCTGTCAACCCGCTGATCGCCCACCCGTATCTACCCATCCTCTGGTACGTCGGGCTCGGGATCTGTGGCCTCTGGCTGCTGGCCCGCATCACGCGCGAGGAGACCGGACAATGAACTGGGGCTCGCCGACCTACATCCTCATCTGGCTCCTCGCGTATCTCCTCATCACTGCCTGGATTGTCTGGAAGTACACCACCGGGGTCGAGACGGAGGAGGACTATTACGTCGCGGGCCGCAGTGTCGGCCCCTTTGCCAACACGATGACCATCATAGCTACGATCATGTCCGGGGGCATCTACCTGGGCACGGTGGGCTTCTTCTATCAGCACCAACTTCCTGGGCTACGGTTTCGGCTTCGCTGGCATGGTGTTCGCACTCTGGTTCGTCGGCAAGCGGCTCTGGCCGGTGGGGAAGAAGTTCGGCTACAGCACCCCGCAGGACCTCTACGGAGATCTGTACCAGAGCGAGTTCCTACGGCGTCCCGAGCGGTCGAGCGGAAACACCCTGGCCGAGGGATGGTCCGAGCCCTTCTTGCAGAAGGCGGCATTGTCGATGCTGCGCACGGCAGCAGCAAACCATACCCGGCCCTTCCTGTCGAACATGCCGTTGTGGTTGTTGGCCCGCTGGCTCCAGATCTTCGCGTCGCCCCAGTAGGGCGAGGGTTGCATCGGCTTCGGGGCGGCCGAGCCATGCAGGGGTGGCCCGAGCGATTCGGGCGCGTTGGGATCCGCGACCGGCATCTCGAAGAACGTCACCGTGTGCGTCTTCGGGTCAGGATCGGCATGTTGTCGGTCGCGTACTCGGGCGAGCCGTAGAGCGGACGGTAGGCGTTGACGGTCGGATGGCGCCGGTCCGACGAGATCAGATCGTGGAGGTAGTGCTTCTCCGTGCTCCACTCCCACGAGGTGACGACGACGTTGCGCTCGACGCCCTGCGGCCGCGGTGGCTTGTGGCGGGGCAGCTCGCCCCTGGCGATGCGGTCGGTCCACTCGCCGAAATACTTGGCCGGCACACCAGCGAGCTGGACGGCGATCCGGTTCATCATCAACTGGCCCGTCTGGCCGGACGCGATGCGGCGCATCCACGCCTCGGCGCCCGATCTGAAGTGACCGAGCTGGGCGGGGATCGTCCGCGTCGATTCCTGACCGAGCTGATGGCACCCGACGCAGTCGACGTTGTTGATGCGCTGGCGCCAGGTCTCCAGGGTGGCGTTCTTCGGGATATCCGTCGTGCCACCGCGAGGGCCGTCGCGCCCACGAACAACGCTCCTATCTTGTGCATGGCCGTCCTCCTCTCGTCCTCTCACGGCAGCGCGGAAGGGTGCCGGAAGGGTGGTCCGAATCGGTGCGCTGTGCCAGACGCCTCG
>JBOHPM010000544.1:0-2581 GCA_050731715.1 Candidatus Rokuibacteriota bacterium | reverse complement strand
CCCGTGTCTGGCGCATGGACAGTCGCTCGGTGGCCATCCCTCCCCCTTTCGGGGGGCGGGGCGGCCCGGCCGACGGTCCCGCGTCGCTAGGCTTTGGCCATCGCCCTGATCACGATCCTCCGATCCCGGTGATCACGATGCCGATTTTCTTGATCACGATCGACCGATCCGCGTGATCACGATGTTCCGATCTGGCTGATCACGATGGGCCGACGCGCGCAGGGTGGGAGCCGCTCGAGCCTTCCTTCCGCGAAGCGATTCGCGCCTATATAGTTCTCGCCTTCGACCCAACCCGAGGTGGCGGAGATGCGCCTTGAGGGCCTCGACGACAGGATTGAAAGGCGGGGATGCCGAACGGCCTGCCATCACAGAATCATCAGAACAATGCGCATCTACCGGGTGAGGGGCCCCACGCCCGCGCGGCTCGCCGGTCGTTGGTCCAACCAGGACTCGCTGGCAGCCAGTATGCATCCGACTCCCCGGGGGGGGCACGACGGGAGATGAATGAGCGCCGGCCACTGGTCCTGATTGTCGATGACAATGACGACCATCGCAGGATGTACACAACGGTCCTCCGGTCGGCCGGGTTTCGGGTCATAGACGCTCCGGATGGTGCCAGCGGCATCAGCCAGGCGCGCACCATGCGCCCCGACGTTATTCTCCTGGACCTGTACATGCCGGGTCTGGACGGCTGGCAGGCGTGCCGGCAGCTCAAGACCCATGTCGAGACGACTCTCATTCCGGTCATCGCGCTCACAGGACTCGTGTTCGAGGACGCCCTGGTAGAAGCGCTGGAGTCAGGATGTCAACGCTTTTTCGCCAAGGGAGCTGACCCAGAGCGGATCGTCCAGACGGTTCGCGAGGTTCTGGCCGGTGGTCCCGGTTGACGTGGGGGCCCGGCGACAGCATGCATGTCCTCATTGTAGGAGTCGCGTGATCGCCCGCGCCCACAGGCGCAACGTGATGGAGAGGCTGTTGGTGCGGCTCATCCATCGCCGGGTCTACGTCTGTCTCGTGTGTCATTACAGGTTCTACGACCGGCCCGGCGCAGCCTAGGAATCACGCCGCCGCCAGTTGCAGATCCGCCCGGGGCCGCCGTACGTTTGGCCCGGGGGTACCCATGACCAGTCCTCGCTTCGGCCTGAACCGCTTCGACTCGCGCTCCATCGACGCCTTCGCCGCCGACGTGCGCCGGGCGGAGACGCTCGGCTGGGACGCAGCCTTCCAGCCGGACTCCCAGCTCCGACGCCGTGACACCTACGTGCTCCTGGCCGCGGCATCTCGGGCCACGGAGCGCATCACGCTGGGTCCCCTGATTGCGAATCCGGTCAACCGGCACCCCACGGTCACCGCCTCCTCGATCGCCACGATCGACGAGCTGGCCCCGGGCCGCACGCTGCTCGGTTGGGGAGTTGGCGACACCGCGGTCCGGCTCGCCGGGCTGCGGCCGGCGCGCGTCAAGGAACTCGAAGCGAGCACCCGGCTGGTCCGGGCGCTGCTGGATGGGGAGGCGGTCGACGTCGGAGCGGCGCGGCCGGCACATCTACCGCACCATCGGCCGGTGCCCATCTGGATCGCTGCGGGTGGGCCTCGCACGTTACGGATGGCCGGCCGCGTCGCCGATGGGGTCTTCATCCGCGTCGGCACCCATCCCGCCAACCTGGCCACCGCCGTCGCGGCGATCCGGGCCGGGGCCGCCGAGGCCGGACGGGACCCCGCCACCGTGCGCTTGGGAATGGTCCTGCACACGGTGCTCGTCGACGAGCCACGGCTCGCGCTGACCATGGCCAAATCAATGGCGGCGGGCTACTACGAATACTCGCCAAGCCTCTTTGAGCCCCCGCGGCTGGCGTGGGCGGGACCGGATCCCGAGACGCTCAAGCGCCAGCACCGCGTGTGGCCGGACTTCCACCACGCGCCCGACCTGGAAACCAGCGGCCGCGTCGTGGATTTCCTGCCGGCGGACGCCGCCGATGCCTTTAGCCTGCGTGGCGACTCGGGAGAGGTGGCCGATCGGCTGATCGCCGTGCTGCGCTCGAGTCCCGCCGAGTTCGATCACGTCATCCTGCATCCGATCCCGAACCCGCCGACGCCCGACGACCCCGAGCGTGGTTACATGGCTCGGGTGGCTCGGGAGGTCCTGCCCCGGGTGCGGCGCGCGCTGGACTGATCGCGAGGGGAGGAGCTAGCCGACGGTCGAGGCCGGCGCCGCGATCGCGTAATGCAGGCGCGCTCGCTCGAGCACGGCATCGGCCAGGCTCGGTGAGACCTGACGGAGAGCCAGGAGGGCTCCCTGGGCCGCGGGCATCCTGGGCACCGCCGGGTAGTCTGCCATCAACAGACTTCGCATTGTGGCGCCGTCCCCCGATATGCCGAAGACGTCCGCATACGCGCGCTCCACCGCCCGGTCCAGACGCGCGTAGTCCTCCACGGGAATCAGGTGCGAGTGGCAGTGGCCCAGTCGGTGCAGGACCCCGCGGTGAACGTTGCGATCGAAGTTGTCGATGCGGTAGGCGCACAGCAGCGACAGATTCTGGTCGGCGATGACCTCGTTCCAGAGCGCCTCCAGCGCGAGGGTCGA
>JBOHPM010000543.1:0-2607 GCA_050731715.1 Candidatus Rokuibacteriota bacterium | reverse complement strand
GCTCGTGGCCCGTTGGCCCCGACCGCGATGCGTCATGAACCTCGCCGCGGGCGCGGCCGTCGTTCTCGGGGCGCGCGGGCCGTTCAGTGCGTGCGGCCGGCGAGAAGAACTTGGCCGCCTCGAAGGACCTGCTCGCGGCGCAGCATGTGGTACACCGCGCGCGCGAGCTTGTGGGCGGTGAGGAGCCGATCGTACTCGTCGACCAGCGCCAGGTTCGTCTCGACGCTCTTGCGGACCGCGGGGTCGTGACATTGCTCGGCGACGCCCACGCGGTTCCCGTGGTAGGCGATCTTGCCGAGCGTCGGCAGCAGATACTGGCTCGCCGTGTTTTGGATGTGCGTGAGCAGCTCGGCCCGCTGGCGCGTGAAGTGGCAGCGCCGGCGCAGCAGGTCCCGGGTCGCCCGCATCTCCCGCGGGTACACGTAGGCCATCGGCAGCATCCCGCCCCGCACGAGGACCGCGATCTTGTGGGCATCGATCTTGTCGTTCTTGGCTTTGCCCCCGTGGATGGCCTTCATGTACAAGGCGTGCCCGAGGACGAAGGCGATCCCCTCCCGTGCGCACAGATCGGCCAGCCAATACCACGTGAAGATGCATTCCACGGCCACCACGAGGTCCTCGCGGCACGGCGCGACGGTGGTGAGGAAGTGCTCCGGGGTGGCGGGGCCATTACGATGGACGCGGATGTGGCCTTCCGCGTCCAGTACGCAGATGTACATCCGCCTCGCGTGCAGGTCGATCCCACAGTAGTATCGGTGCGGCGTGGTGTAGAACCTCATCTCCCATCCTCCTCCTCCCCTCCCGGTGGGAGGGTGTTTGGTTGGCCGCCCTCACCGTACCCGGCCGGGTGGCGGGGAGGAGGCCTGGATGAGAGTCAACAGCATGCAGCTGACGGCGCTCCGCGCCGCAGCTGATGCTGGGCGCTCGCCGCACCACGGCCAGCCAGGCCCCTGCGGTACCATACGGTCGAGGAGGATGATGATGATCCGCACGGTTGAAGCTGTCGTGGATCCGACTGGCAAGGTTCGCCTCCTAGAAGACGTCACACTGCCTGGACCCCGTCGGGCGCTCGTGACCATCCTCGACGATGCGCCGCGGAGCGAGGAGACCGCGCTCCTCAGCGAGAGCGCACTCGCAGATTGGAGCCGGCCCGAGGAAGACGCCGCGTGGTCACACCTTCAGCCGGCGGGATAGTCCTCGTTCCGTTCCCATTCTCGGATCTGTCTCAGGCAAAGCTGCGTCCGGCCGTCGCCTTGGCTGACGCTGGCCGAGGCGACTGGATCCTCTGCCAAGTCACCAGCAATCCGTATGGCGACCCACGAGCCGTTCATTTGACGCAGGCCAGCTTCGGCTCGGGCTCGCTCCGTTCCGACAGCTACGCGCGCCCCGGCAAGCTGTTCACTGCCAGCCGGGAATTGATGGTTGCTGAAGTTGCAGTTCTCAGCACAGAGGCCCGCGAGCAGCTCATCGACGCGGTCGTCAAGATTCTGCGCGGCGCCGGCGCTCGGTGAGGGGCGCGAATCGGAAGGGGCGTCGAACAACGGCATCCACCCGACGGGCCTCGCCCGCGGGTGATGCCGGGCGTTCGCCGCACCGGGAAGTGCGGCCCCTGGCAGAATGCGGCACCTAGGATGACGCCCCAACCCGGGAGGTAGGTCATGCGTCTCGGTGCCGTCGCCCTTGTCCTCGTCCTAGTCGCTCCGCCGCTCACCGCTGAAGCGCAGCCAGTGGAGAAGGTTCCACGAGTAGCGTATCTGTCGGTGGAATCGGCTGAGGATGACAAGAGCCGGGTGGCGGCCTTTCGGCAAGGGCTCCGTGAGCTAGGCTATGTCGAAGGTGAAAACATCGTCGTCGAGTACCGAGCAGCGTTACCGCGCGAAAGGATGCTCGAGGTTGCAGCGGATTTCACCCGTCTCAAGGTCGATGTGCTCGTTGTGCGCGGCTGGCACGACGATCTCAAGAAACTCACAATCCCTATCGTCCTGCCCGTCCACGCCGATCCCGTAGGCGTGGGGCTCGTCGCGAGCCTTGCCCGCCCGGGTGGCAACATCACGGGCCTGTCGGATCTCCATGGTGCCACCGTCTCCAAGAGGCTCGAACTTCTGAAGGAGGTTCGCCCCTTGGCGTCGCGGGTCGCGGTCCTTTGGAGTCCGCTCAGTCCCATCGCCCTGCCCCAGTTGAAAAGCCTTCAGGCCGCAGCCCCGGCGTTGGGCATGACCACACTGTCCCTAGAAATCAGGCGAGCTGACGACATCGACCGCGCGTTTCGAGTGATTGGCAACGAGCGCCCGGGGGCCCTTCTTGTCATCGCAGAACCGATAGTGGCCACCCACCGACGACGGATCGCTGAGCTTGCGATTAAGCATCGACTCGCGACGATCGGTACCACGCGGCGATTCACGGATGCTGGGTTTCTGATGGCCTACGGGGCAAATTTCGAAGACCTCTGGCGTCGTGCCGCGACGTATGTCGACAAGATCCTGAAGGGCGCGAATCCCGGTGATCTGCCGATAGAGCAGGCCAGCAAGTGGGATTTGGCCATCAACCTCAAGACCGCCAAGGCGATCGGTGTCACGATCCCGGCGTCCCTGATCTTGCGGGCGGACC
>JBOHPM010000542.1:0-2608 GCA_050731715.1 Candidatus Rokuibacteriota bacterium | reverse complement strand
TGTGCATCTTCTCGACCGAGTATGCGATCCGCATCGACGACCTGGCCCGCGAGGCGGAGAGCCGCGGCTTCGAGTCGCTGTTCGTACCCGAGCACACGCACATCCCCACGAGCCGGCGCAGCCCCTTCGCCGGTGGCGAGCTCCCGGAAGAGTACAAGCACACCCACGACCCGTTCGTCGCCCTCGCCTACGCCGCGGCCGTGACCAAGCGGCTCAAGGTCGGCACCGGCATCTGCCTGCTCATCGAGCGCGACACCATCACCACCGCCAAGTCGGTGGCCAGCCTGGATCTGCTCTCCAACGGCCGCTTCCTCTTCGGCATCGGCGGCGGCTGGAACGCCGAGGAGATGGAGCACCACGGGACCGACTTCAAGACCCGCTTCCCGCGCCTGCGCGAGCAGATCCTGGCCATGAAGCAGATCTGGACGCAGGACGTCGCCGAATTTCACGGCCAGCACGTGAACTTCGATCCGATCTGGTGCTCACCCAAGCCCGCGCAAAAACCCCACCCGCCCGTGCTGTGGGGTGGCGAGGGCACGCCCACGCTCAAGCGCGTGGCCGAGATCGGCGACGGCTGGTTCCCGCGGGCCCGCAACACCGACCGGCTCTTTGCCGGGCTCGAGGAGCTCAAGGGGCTGGCCGCCAAAGCCGGGCGCGACATGAAGCAGATCTCGGTATCCGTCTTCGGCGCGCCCGGCGACCGGGCCGTGCTCGACCGCTACCGCGCAGCCGGCATCACTCGCGCGATTCTGCGACTCCCCCCGGAGGGGCGTGACAAGATCCTGCCGCTGCTGGACCAGCACGCCAAGCTCCTGTCGTGAGCGAGGCCGTCCCCGGCTGGGCCATGGACCTGCTCCGCGAGGGGCGCGTGGCCCGGCTGGGGACGGCGGACGCCGGTGGCCGCCCGCTGGTCGTGCCGGTCTGCTACGCCTTCGACGGCACGCGGCTCTACTCGGCCATCGACGCCAAGCCCAAGCGCAGCGGCCGATTGCGGCGCGTGGGCAATCTCGCCGAGAACCCGCACTGCTCGCTCGTCGTTGATATCTATGATGAGGAGTGGAGCCGGCTGCGGTGGGTGATCGTCGAGGGCCAGGCCCAGCTGCTCACGGGCGGCTCCGACTACGCGCGAGGCGTCGACTTGCTCGTGGCCAAGTATCCGCAGTACCGAGCCCTCGGGCTCGACCGGGAGCAGGGCACGCTCATCCGGATGACGCCTGAGCGGTACCTTCACTGGAGCTACGCATGATCGGCATCCACGGGAGCCCGGCATGAGCGGCGAGCTCGAGAAGGTCTACGTCACCTGGACGGACGTCGAGCGGATGGTGGGCAAGCTGCTGCGCGCCCTGCACGGTCACTACGACAACATCCTGGTCATCACCCGCGGGGGAATGGTCCCGGCCTGCCTGATCAGCGAGCGCACCGGCATCCGCGACATCCTGTGCGCCGCGGTCATCCTCTACGAGGACGACGAACGCACCCTGGCCGAGCCGGCCTTCGTGCAATTCCCCGACGACCGCCACGTCCGCGGCCGCCGCATCCTGGTGGTCGACGACGTGTGGGACAGCGGCAGCACGGTGGTGGCCGTGCGCGAGCGCCTGCGCAAGGCCGGCGCCGAGGTCCACGTGTGCGTGCTGCACTACAAGCCCGGCCGGAGCAAGTTCCCCGGCGACGGCCCCGACTTCTACGCCGCCGAGGCGGATGGCTGGGTCGTCTACCCGTGGGATCCGGCGCATCCGCTACCAGAGTAGCGCGTGTCCCATGACACGGACGCGCTGACGAGAGGCCGATGGACGAATTCCTGAAGGCCGCCGTCGCCGAGGCGGAAGCCGGGCTGGCCGAGGGAGGCATCCCGATCGGCTCCGTCCTCGTCCACGAGGGCCAGATCATCGGTCGGGGGCACAACCGCCGCGTGCAGCGGGGCAGCGCCATCCTCCACGGGGAGATGGACGCCCTGGAAAACGCCGGCCGACTCCCGGCCGCCGTGTATGCCCGGAGCGTTTTGTACACGACCCTGTCCCCATGCGCCATGTGCTCGGGGGCGATTCTGCTGTACCGCATCCCCCGCATCGTGGTCGGCGAGAACGTCACGTTCGGGGGCGAGGAAGACCTCCTGCGGGACCGGGGCGTAGCCGTGGACGTGCTCCAAGACGCCCGCTGCATCGAGATGATGCGGCGGTTCATCCGCGAGCACCCCGCTCTCTGGAACGAGGACATCGGGGCCGCGTGAAGGCCATTGACCAAATCGCTGGATACTCATCGAGTGGGACGACCCGCCCTGCCCCGTGGAGTGGCTATTCTCTCCTCGGGCGGACGACACAACGTTCGTCAGCATCTCCAACTGGGGCTTTCGCGGAAGCGATGACGAAACGGTCAGGCAAGCCATCGATTCCATGGGTGGGTTTTCGCTGGTGCTCGCCGGGCTCAAGGCCCTGCTCGAGCACCGCGTTGTGCTAAATCTCGTCGCGGATCACCACCCTGATAGCCCACCAGAAGCGCGGCCCATGACAGCCGGCCGCTCGCCGCGGCTTGACACGGAGGTATCGTGGACGAAGACCTCGAGACGATGACGCTCGAGCAATTGATTGCCGAGGCCAGACGGTTGCGCACG
>JBOHPM010000541.1:0-2609 GCA_050731715.1 Candidatus Rokuibacteriota bacterium | reverse complement strand
GGCCGACGCCGGCCAGGTCGGTGTAGAGGCCGGGGCTGATGAGGGCCACCGCGGCGCCGAGCAGGAGCGCGCGCTCCACGGGCGTCGCCAGTCGCCGCAACCAGCCCTGGAGCCCGGCGGCGAGGCAGAAGATGCCGAGCCCCGCCGTCAGCGTGGCCAGGACGATCTCGGGCAGCGAGCCCGTGGCCAGCAGGGCGGGCGAGTAGACGAACATGAAGGGCACGATGTAGAGCACCGCGCCCAGGCGCATGGCCTGCCACGCCGTGGCCATGGGCGGCGAGCCGGCGATGCCGGCCGCCGCGAAGGGCGACAGACAGGTCGGCGGCGTCAGGTCGGACGTCACACCCATGTAGAAGATGAACATGTGCGCGGCCATCTTCGGGACGCCCATCTGCACCAGGCCGGGCGCCACGATGATGGCCAACGTGAGGTACACGGCCGTGGTCGGCAGGGACATGCCCAGGATGAACGCGGCGAAGGTCGTGTACACGAGCGCCAGCCAGAGCTGCCCGCCCGAGAGCTTGATCAGGATGAAGGAGAACTGCATCCCGATCCCGGACAGGAACACGCACCCGATGATGAGGCCGGCCGCGGCCACCGCCATGGCCACGGTGACCGAGGCCCGCGCTCCCATCTCGAACGCCCGCAAGAGCCGCTCCGGCCCCAGCCGCGAGCGCCGGCGGACGAAGCTGAGCACGAACGTGGTGGCGATGGCCATGAGCCCCGCCGTCTCCTCGGTGAAGCCCTGGTAGAGGTACCAGAGGAGCGCGACGATCGGCAACAACAAGTAACCGTCCTGCCGGAGGGTGCCGCGCAGGCTCGGCATCTCCTCCCGCGGGACCTTCTGCAGGCCCAGCCGGCGCGCCTCGAAGTGCACCGTCATGAACACGCAGAAGAAGTAGAGAAGCGCCGGGATCGCCGCGGCCAGGGCCACCTGGCGGAACGGCACCCCGACGAAGTCGGCCATGATGAAGGCGGCCGCCGCCATGATGGGCGGCATGATCTGCCCGCCGATGGAGGCGGTGGCCTCGACGGCCGCGGCGAAGGTCGCCCGGTAGCCGGCGCGCTTCATCATGGGGATGGTGAAGACGCCGTCCATGAGCACGTTGGCCACGCCGCTTCCCGAGATGGTGCCGAGGAGCGCGCTGGAGAAGACCGAGACCTTGGCCGGGCCGCCGGTGAGACGTCCGGCCACCGCGGTTGCGAGCTTCACGAAGAACTCACCAATCCCGGTCGTCGAGAGGAACGCCGAGAAGAGGATGAACAGGATGAGCACCGAGCTCATGATGGCGACCGGGATGCCGTAGAGCCCCTCCTCCTTGCCGAAGAAGCTCTCCACCATCGTTGTCCACGGTGTGGGCGGTCCGTAAAAGATCCCGAAAAACCAGTCGGCGCGCAGGGTCTGCACGATGAAGAAGACGGCGGTGAGCGTGAGTCCCCACCCGACGGTCCGGCGCGTCCCCTCCAGCACCGCGAGGATCAGGAGCGTGCCGATCACGATGTCGGCGGTCGTCGCCGTGTAGCCGGGATCGACGAACCGGTCGATGTGGACGAGCGTCCACACCTGGGCGCCGGCGACGATCGCCATCGCGGCCAGGTCGACGGCGAAGTGCCAGGTCAGGGGGGCGGCGAAGCCCTTGCGTCCCAACGGGAAGAAGAGGAACGCGAGCAAGCTCATGAGGGCCAGGCTCGTGGAGCGGTGGGTGTGGCCCTCGGCCTGGCCGAACAACGTGCTGTAGAAGTGGAAGACGCCGAGGGCGACCGAGAGCACGACGATCGCGAAGGCGACCCCTCGCTGGGGGCCGCGGCCCCGCCCGAGGAGCGAGTCGACAGCCGATCGCTCGACGGGCGGGGCGTCGGTCATCGCCGACGACCTACGGCCTACCTACCGCGCGACTCCGATTTCCTTGTAGTAGCGCAGGGCGCCAGGGTGGAAGGGGATCGTTGCGCCTTCCATGGCCGTCTTGACGTTGGCCTGATCGAGGCTGGGGGCGATCTCTCCGATCTCCTTGACCCGCTCCCACCACAACTTGGTCACCCGGTAGACCAGCTCGTCCGAGAGGCCGGCGTCGACGATGAGCTGCTGAAGGAACCCGGGCGAGCCCAGATCCTCGTTCACGACACCGTAGAGCCCCTTGGGGACCTTGCCCCTGGAAAGGCCGCCCATCATCGAGAGGGTACGTTCCATGGCGTCGTTCGGCAGCGGGACCGCTCGGAGCCCGACCGCCTGCTGGACGGCCATCAAGTCCGGGTACGCCACCTGGGCCGGCATGAAGATCGCGTCCACGTTCCTGTCTTGCAGGGCCTTGGAGCGGTCGGTGATCGACGTGTAGCTGATGGTTCCACCCTCGGCCTTGAACTTGTCGGGCGGCATGCCGGCGGCGGTCATCACGGCCTCGACGAGCTCGGTGGTGCCCCAGCCGCGGTCGCCGGGGACGATCCGCTTGCCCTTGATGTCGTGGAAGGTCTTGATCGGACTGTCCTTGAGCACGAACAGCGCGATGACCACCGTACGGCCGATGTTCGAGGCGATCAGGCGCACGTTCTTGTACGGCTCCTTGTACTTGCCACGGCCGTTATACCCCTCCTCCGGGTACGGGGTCAGCGCG
>JBOHPM010000540.1:0-2613 GCA_050731715.1 Candidatus Rokuibacteriota bacterium | reverse complement strand
ACGGTCGGGGGACGCGGGGAAAGCGCAGGCTGGCCCGCTCCCGGGGCACCGGCCACAGCTCGTCCAGACCGAGCTCGGCGGGCAGCCAGCGCACCGGCTTGCGGTCCATGATGATCAGCAGGGGAACGATCACCGTCCGCGACCAGTACGAGACTTCGTAGATGTTGAACAGAAAGAATGGCGTCGGCAGCAGCATGATCTCCACCGGCATGGCCGGCACACCGTTCCAGTCGTACTCGCCGAACAGAGCCAGCTGGATCTTGGTGAACACGTTGGCCCGGGTGGGACCGCCCATCTCGAGGATGCGCTGCCGGGCCCTCACCATGGCCGGGTCGTCGACCGAGACGCCGGCCAGCTTCATCGCGAAGTAGGCCCTGATCGTGGCCGACAGGTTCGTGGGCCCGCCCGCGAAGAGGTCGAAGCCGCCGTCGGGGCGTTGGCGGCGCCGGAGATAGCGCACCACCTTGCCCTCGCGCTCCCGGTCCACCCGGTCCAGGAGATGACAGCCCAACACATACTCGGCGGTGATGGTGGTGTCCGCTTCGAGCTCGCCGACCCAGTGCCCGTCATCGGCTTGACGGGCGAGCAGACGGTCCTGGGCGCGGGCGATGGCGCGATCGAGGCCCGTCACGATCGGGATGGTACCATGCGGGTGCGCTGCGATAAAACGATGGGCGGTATACTACGGCCGGCATGAGCGTTCCCCTCTCGCAGATGTGGACGGTAGCGAGCTACGTCCTCACCCAGAAGCTCAGGGGGCGCCCGCGCTACCCGCTGGTGCTCATGCTGGAGCCGTTGTTCCGCTGCAACCTGGCGTGCGCCGGCTGCGGCAAGATCCAGTACCCGGCCCACATCCTGCGCCGGCATCTGAGCGTGGCCGAGTGTCTTCGCGCCGTGGACGAGTGTGGCGCCCCCATGGTCTCCATCCCCGGCGGCGAGCCCCTGATGTATCCCGAGATCGGCCCGCTCGTGCGGGCCCTGGTCGAGCGCAAGAAGTATGTCTACCTCTGCACCAACGCGCTGTTGCTGACGGCGCGCCTCCAGGAGGGCGTGTTCGAGCCGTCGAAGTATCTCTCGTTCAGCATCCACCTCGACGGGCTGGGCCCCGAGCACGACGAGGCGGTGTGCCGGGACGGCGTATACGAGGAGGCCCTGGCCGCCATCCGGGAGGCGCTGCGGAGCGGGTTCCGGGTCACCACCAACACCACGCTCTTCGATGGCGCCGATCCCACGCGGGTTCGCCAGTTCTTCGACGCCATGATGGATCTGGGCGTCGAGGGCATGATGGTCTCGCCCGGCTACAGCTACGCCAAGGCCCCCGACCAGGAACACTTCCTGCGCCGGCAGCGTGCCCACGCGCTGTTCTCGGCCATCCTGGAGCGGCCGCGGCGGCGGTGGCGCTTCAACCAGTCTCCGCTGTTCCTCCGCTTCCTCATGGGCAAGCTCGACTTCGAGTGCACGCCCTGGGGCAACCCCACCTACAACCTCTTCGGTTGGCAGCGGCCCTGCTACCTGCTCCAGGAGGGGTACGCCGCGAGCTTCCGCGAGCTGATGGAGACCACGAGGTGGGAGCGGTACGGTCGCCGCAGCGGCAACCCCAAGTGCCAGGACTGCATGGTGCACTGCGGGCACGAGCCTACCGCCGTCGATTACACCTTCGGCTCGTGGCGCGGTTTCCGGCAGGCCGTCGCCGCCGCCGTCACCGGACGCCTCTGAGATCATGGACGAGGAGCGGTCCCTCGAGGGCTGGGCTCCGCGCGTCGGCGGCGACGTGAGGCTCACCGAGGTGATCGACCTGGCCTTCGACTATCGGGGCGACGTGACGCTCGTCCTCACCGACGGACGGGACCTGGCCGGATACGTCTACAACCGCGATCGGGACGTGGCCGAGCCGTATCTGCAAGTCGTCGATGCCAGTGGCGCATCGCACACCCTGCGCTACATCGAGGTCCGCACGATCAGGTTCACGGGCCGGGACACGGCGGCGGGGACGTCGTACGAGGCGTGGCTCCGCCGCAAAGAGGAAACCCGACCCGCGTGACGCCCGTGCTGGTGTGCACCGCGGTCGAGGTCGAAGCCCGGCGCCTGGCCCAGCACCTGCGTCTGGCCCGCGTCGCGGGCTCGCCCTGGGCCCACTATCGCAGCGGCGCCCTCGAGGTCCTCTGCGTGGGACTGCGGGCACGCTTCCTCGCCGAACGGGCGGTGCTGGGCGCCGCGCCCCCGCTGATCGTGTCCGCCGGCGCCTGTGGCGCCCTCGACCCCGGGCTCGGGCGCGGTGACCTCGTCGTCCCCGAGACGGTCCTTGCTCCCACCGGCGTGCGGCACGCGACCGATGCCGTGGTCGGGCTGGAGCGGCGCGGCGCGCTGCTGACGGTGGCCGAGGTGGCCCAGACCGCCGCCGACAAGACGCGCCTGTGGATGGCCACGGGCGCCCTCGCCGTGGACATGGAGTCCGCGCCGATCGTGGCCTGGGCCCGGGCCCGGGACCTGCGCGTCACCGTGGTCCGCGCGGTCTCCGATACCGCCGAGCAGGCGGTGCCCGCCGACGTGGCGGCGCTCGTCGACGCCGGCGGACGCGTGCCGGCCGGCCCGGCGCTGCGAGCGGCCCTGGCC
>JBOHPM010000539.1:0-2616 GCA_050731715.1 Candidatus Rokuibacteriota bacterium | reverse complement strand
GGGCCATCGCGCAAACCGCGTAAGGGAGCGATATGAGCAACATCCTAGAGCTGACGACCACGGCCACACGGCCAGTGGTCAAGATCAATGACGAACCCTACGAGCTGCAGCACCCCGATGAGCTCTCTCTCCTGGAACAGCACTATCTGCGGCAATGGGGCAAGGACATTGAGGAGGCGTTCAAAGGTGATGAGGCCGATCCCGAGGCCGTATCGCTGGCGGAAAAGCGGGTACGGGATATCGTGACCATGCTCATGCCGGGCTTGCCGCCAGACGTGCTCGATACGCTCAGCGACACGCAATGTCTCGCCATCATGCAGGCTTTTACCAAGCTCGCCAGCGCGACGATCCTGGCGAGCGCCCTGACTGGTGGGGGCTGATTCCCCGCCTCCAACGCTTTTACGGCGGCGACCCGCGTCTGTGGCCCTCCATCCCGACTGAGCTTGTGCATTGGTACGCTGACATGCTACCGGTGCTGCAGGCGGAGGAGTCACTGCGGCGCATGACGGAGGTGGCCATGGGCAGCGGCACATTGTCCAAGGATGAGGCTCGGCAGGTGCATCAGGCGTGGCTGGCCGACGCCAGGACGTTCGCCCCACCGAAGCCGAAGCCGACCCAGGCCGAGTTTGCCGCGGCCTTGCAGCGGATGGGGATTGCGATGCAGGAGGTCCCAAGAGATGGCTGAGCGGTTAGGCGAGGCGCTGCTGGAGTTGAGCACCACTGATCGCGGCTTTCAGCAGGGGCTGCGGGAGGCCCAGCGGTCTGCGCAGTCCATGGACCGCGAATTTTCGCGCGTGCAGCGGTCGATCGAATCCCACTGGCAGCGCCTCGGCCGCGCCGCACGGGCGTTGACGAGCGGGCCACTGGCCCAACTCGCTGCCGGATTTGGACTGACGCAGTTAGCGCGTAGTGTCTTCGCCGTGGGCCTTGAGACCGATCAACTGCAGCGTCAACTCAAATTTGCCTCAGGTGGAGCAGTGCAGGCGCAGGCTGATTTCGCGTTTCTGCGGGCGGAGGCTGAGCGGCTAGGGCTGGATTTCCGCACGGCGGCCAGGGCCTTTGCCGGATTTTCCGCCGCGGCGCGTGGGACGAGCCTCGAAGGCCAGGGCGTGCGCGACGTGTTTACGGCGGTCGCCGAGGCCTCCACGGTGATGGGCCTGTCGGCCGAGAATACCCAGGGCATCATGCTGGCGCTGCAACAGATCATGAGCAAGGGCATCGTCGCCGCCGAGGAGTTGCGCGGCCAGATCGGCGAGCGGCTCTTTGGCGCGTTTGAAATCGCGGCGCGGGCCGTAGGGACGACGACGCAAGCGTTGGGCAAGATGCTCCAGCAAGGCGAGGTCGTCGCCGATGAGTTCCTGCGGCGCTTTGCCCGCGAGCTGCGCCAGACCGTGGCCGGAGACCTGCCCGAGGCGGTGACCAGCGCCACCACGCAGGTCAACCGCTTCACCAATGCCTGGCGCGACCTCCTGACCGCAGTGGCGTCCTCGGGCGCCTTCAATGCGGCGATCGGCCTGCTCAATCAACTGCGGACGGGGCTCGAACAATTCGGGGTCATCGGCGTGGGACCCATGCGCGAGATGGCCCGCGAGCTGGAGGATCTCCTCGCCAAGCGCCAGCGCCTCCAGGCGCTCTCCTCGCAATCGTTCGTCCAGGTTGACCCGACCGGGCAAGCACTGGCGCGCATCGGGCAGGAACTGGAGGCGGTCAACGCCAAAATTCAAGAGACGCGGCGCCGGATGATCGACCTTGGCAAGGCCGAGAATGCCCCGCGGCTCCCCCCGGTTGTGGTCACCGCCCCTGGCCCGTCGGCGGCGACGGCAGCGGCGTCGTCGGCGACGGCGGCGCAGAAGGCCGCGCAAGCCGACCTCGAGGCCTTTGTGACGGAGAGCAATGCTCGGCTGGCCGCGATCGCTGAGGAGCGGGCGCAGCAGATTACCAGCGTCTTCGAACAGACCCGCACGCCGCTAGAACAATTCACCGCGGAGGTGCAGCGCTTGCAGGCGCTCCAGGCGCAGGGCCTGGATGTCGACACCTTTGGGCGTGCTATCGGCCAAGCGGCCACCGAGCTCGGTCGGGCGACTCCGGCGCTGCAGGCCTGGAATGCCGAGCAGGAGCGCGGGCGCCAGCTCACCGAATCCCTGCGCACGCCACAGGAACTCTACAACGACAGCATCCGCGAGCTGGTCGAGCTCTTCCAGGGCGCGGCCATCGGCGGAGAGACGTTTGATCGAGGCGTCGCCGCCGCCGCCAACAGCTTGCAGGACGCGACCGCTCAGACGCACGAGATGAGCACGGCGGCCCATGACCTGGGCCTTACCTTCAGCAGTGCCTTTGAGGAGGCCGTGCTCGGTGCCAATCGCTTCAGCGAGGTACTGCAGGGCCTGCTGCAGGATCTCGCCCGCATCGCCTTACGGCTGCTGATCATGCAGCCGTTGATCGAGGCCCTGGGGGGCACCAAGACCATACCAGGCCTGCTCTCAGGGCTCGGCACGGCGATCAGGGGGCTGTTCGGCTTCCAGCACGGCGGCTCGTTCACCGTCGGCGGCTCAGGCGCCCCTGACAGTCAGCTCGTGGCGTTCCGGGCCTCCCCTGGTGAGCAGGTCACCGTGGCGC
>JBOHPM010000538.1:0-2625 GCA_050731715.1 Candidatus Rokuibacteriota bacterium | reverse complement strand
GCAGGGCGAGGTCCAGCACGGCCTTGATGGCGTACTCGCCCTTCGCCGAGATGCGCATGCGGGTGCTGATCGTCGAGGCCCCGGTCAGCGCGCCCGCTCCAGCCCGCGCGCGACCTCCTTGGCGAAATAGGTGATCACGATGTCGGCCCCCGCCCGCCGGATGGCGGTGACCGCCTCCATCATGGCCAACTCCTCGTCGAGCCAGCCCAGCTGCCCGGCGGCCTTGATCATGGCGTACTCCCCGGACACCGAATAGGCCGCCAGGGGCACGCCGAACTCGGAGCGGGCCCGCGAGATGACGTCGAGGTAGGGCAGCGCCGGCTTCACCATGACGATGTCGGCGCCCTCGTCGAGGTCCAGGGCGATCTCCCGCATGGCCTCGGCGGCGTTGGCCGGGTCCATCTGGTACGCGCGACGGTCTCCGAACTGCGGCGCCGACTCGGCGGCTTCCCGGAACGGGCCGTAGAAGGCGGAGGCATACTTGGCCGAGTAGGCCATGATGGGGGCCTCGACATAGTCAGCCTCGTCCAGGGCCTCGCGGATCGCCGCCACGCGTCCGTCCATCATGTCCGAAGGCGCCACCACGTCGGCGCCCGCCTCGACGTGGGAGACGGCGACCCGCGCGAGCAGCTCCAGGGACGGATCGTTGCGCACCGTGCCCTTCTCGACGATGCCGCAGTGGCCGTGGCTGGTGTACTGGCAGAGGCAGACGTCGGTGATCACGAGCAGGTCGGGCACGGTGTCCTTCACGGCCCGCACCGCTTGCTGCACGATGCCGTCATCAGCGTAGGCCTCCGAGCCCCGCGGATCCTTGTGGGCCGGCAGCCCGAACAGGAGCAGGGCGGGAATCCCCATGGCCGCCACGTCCTTGGCCTCCTTCAGCAGCTCGTCGATGGACAGCCGGGACTGGCCGGGCATCGAGGCGATCGGGTCCCGGACCCCCCGACCGTGAACGGCGAAGACCGGATAGACCAGATCGTCCACCGCCAGCCGCGTCTCGCGCATCAAGGTGCGTAGCAGCGGTTTCTCCCTCAGGCGGCGCGGGCGAAACATCCCCTGTCCCATCAGCGACTCCTCCTGTCCGCCCGAGGCACCAGCCGCCGCGGCGGCTGGGAGCGGACGTAGTGCTCGATGATCGCGCGGGCCAGAGCGGCGATCGTGTACTGCGGTGGCATCACATGGGTGGTCAGGCCATACTCCGCCGCCGTTGCCGCCGTGATGGGCCCGATGGAGGCGATCGTGACGCCCCTCAGCCAGCCCTGCCGCTCCTCCGCGGTGAACAGCTCGGCAAAGTTACGGGCGGTGGACGAGCTCGTGAAGGTGATCGCGTCCACCGCACCGGCGGCCAGGGCCTCGCGGAGGCCGGCCGCGCCACCATCCACCCGGCGCGTAGTATACGCAGGCACCTCCACCACCGCTGCCCCGAGTCGAGCCAGCTCCTGGGCCAGTAGCTCCCGGGCTTGTGCCGCCCGCGGCAGCAGCACCCGGTCCGTCGGGCCGATCTGGGGCCGCAGACACTCCACCAGCGCCTCGGCGCGATACTCGTCCGGCACGGAGGCCGGCCACACACCATGCTCGACCAGGGCCTCCGCGGTGGCCGGGCCGATGGCGGCGACGCGCAGCGCGCCGAAGCCCGTCCAGGCCAGGCCGCGCTCGCCCAGGCGCCGGGCGACCATGGCCACACCGTTCACGCTCGTGAAGATGACCCAGGAGAAGGTCGCCAGCTGATCCAGGGCGCGATCGAGCGGCATCCAGGACGGTGGCGGCTCGATCTCGATCGTCGGCGCCTGGAACACCCTGGCCCCGGCGCCCTCGAGCAGCTCGACGAACGTCCCTGCCTGGGCGGCGGCGCGGGTGACCACGATCGTCCGCCCCTCGAGCGGTCCGCCCGTCACGAGGCCCACCGCCTCGGGTCGAGCGTGACGATGGACGCCGCCCCCCGACCGAGGAGATCGTCGGCGAGTCCCTGCCCCACACCCTCGGGGTCGTGGGCGGGGCCGGTCGCCTCGGCGCGCAGGACCCGCCTGCCGTCCTCGCTGGCCACGACGGCGATCATCTGCAGTCGGCCGGCCGGACCCGGCTCGAGCACGGCGTACCCGGCGACCGGGGTCGTGCAGGACGCCCCCAGCCGGCGCAGGTAGGCGCGCTCGGCGATGGCGCACGCCCGTGTCGGCGCGTCGTCCAGCGCCTGGACCAGCCCGCGGATCTCGCGATCCTCACGGCGCACCTCGACGCCGAGGATCCCCTGTCCAGCCGCAGGGACGAAGACCTCCGGCGCCAAGGCCTGGGCGTGCGGCGGCCGAACCCCGAGGCGGGCCAGTCCTGCCGCGGCCACGAGGAGGGCATCGCACGCGCCCTCGGCGAGCTTGCGCAGGCGGGTATCCACGTTGCCCCGGATGGGCTCCACGCTGAGGTCCGGTCGGAGGGCCAGCGCCAACGCCCGGCGACGGAGGCTCGAGGTTCCCAGAACCGCGCCCACGGGCAGCGTGTCGAACCCACCTCCGGCCCGAGTGAGGAGAACGTCCCGCGGGTCCTCGCGGGGGGGAAACGCCGCCAGCTCCAGTCCGGCCGGCTGCTCGGCGGGCAAGTCTTTGAGGCTGTGCACCGCGACGTCGATGACACCGT
>JBOHPM010000537.1:0-2635 GCA_050731715.1 Candidatus Rokuibacteriota bacterium | reverse complement strand
TCGACCACCGGGGGCCGCGCTTCGAGGCGTTGCTCCGCGACTGCCTGAACGGGCTCAAGCGCGTGTTCCAGACCGAGCGCGGCCACATCGCGCTCTTCCCCGGCTCGGGTACCGGGGCCTGGGAAGCCACCGTCGTGAACACGCTGTCGCCCGGCGACCGGGTCCTGGCCTGCGTCAACGGCTTCTTCGCCGCGGGCTTCGCCCGCACCGCCGCCGCCTTCGGCGTCGAGGTCGAGCGCCTGGAGGTGCCGTACGGGACGAGCGTGCCACTCGCCCAGATGGAGGCGCGCCTGCGCGCGGACGTGGCCCGCGAGTTGCGCGCGGTCCTGGTCGTCCACAACGAGACTTCCACCGGCGTCACCTCCGACGTGGCCGGCGTCCGCGCTGCGCTGCAGCGCGCCGACCACCCGGCGCTGCTCCTGGTCGACACCGTCTCCTCGCTGGCGTCGATCGATTTCCGCTTCGACGCCTGGGACGTGGACGTGGCACTCACCGGACCCCAGAAAGGGCTCATGCTGCCGCCGGGAATGGCGATCCTGGCGGCCAGCGATCGCGCGATCGCCGCCAGCGAGAAGGCCCGGTGCCCGCGCTCGTACTGGGACTGGCAGTCCGTGTTCGAGCGTAACCAGCGCGGGCAATATCCGTACACGCCGGCCACCACGCTGCTCTTCGGGTTGCGCGAGTCGCTGGCCATGCTCGACGAGGAAGGCTTGCCGCAGGTGTTCCGCCGTCATGCCCTGCTGGCCGAGGCCTGCCGCCGGGCCGTGCGGGCGTGGGGGCTCGAGCTGCTCTGCCGGGACCCGGCCGCGTGCTCGAACACGATCACCGCGGTGGTGATGCCGCCAGGCCAGAGCCCCGACGAGGTCGTGGATCGCGCCTGGCGCCGGTTCGAGCTCTCGCTGGGCCTGGGCCTGGGCGATGTCAGGGGCAAGGTCTTCCGCATCGGCCATCTGGGCAGCCTCAACGAACTCGACTTGCTGGGCGGCCTGGCCGGGGTCGAGATGATCCTCAGGGACTGCGGCCTACCGTTTCGCGCCGGGGCCGGCCTGGGCGCGGCGCAGGAGTTCCTCCTCAGCGGGTGAGGGCCTGCCCCAGGTTACGGCTCTGGATGCCGCCGCTGACGGTATCGTCGAGGTCGGGACGCCGAGGCGGTCGGATCACCTGCCGCACCAGCTCCTCGCGTCGCTCGGCGGCCTGCAGCTCGGCCATCACCGCGGCGACGTCCTGATCCACCGTTTCCGGAGACGGCCGGGGCAGCACGACGAAGCGCTTGCGCTTGACCTCGGATTCCAAGCTGGTGACGGGTGACGCCGCCTGCTGGCCGGTGGCGCAGCCGGTCAGCAGCGTGATCAGACCGACAACGACGATGCTGGCGCGCATGGCGATATCCTCGGCCAGCTAGGGTACACCAGGTCATCGGGGCGTGCTCACCTGATCGCTCAGCTCGTTGGTGTCGTCGGGGCGCCGGGGGAAATGGGCTTTCAGCGCCTGGCCCACCTCGGCCACCGCCTCCACCAGGGCCTCCCGGGTGCGGCCCGCGCGCAAGCGCTCCACCAGGAGGTCGCGCACGCGGTTCCAGTAGTCGGGGCCGACGTGGGCGTGGATGCCCTCGTCGCCGAGCACGGCGACGTAGCGCTCGGCGAGCGCCAGGTAGATCAACACGGCGTTGCGCTGACGCGTCCGATGCATGCCGATCTCGGCGAAGACCTGACGCGCTCGCGAGAGCGAGTCGCCGGCCGGCAGCTGCGGCTCGACGTGGACGCGGATCTCGCCGGACGTCTCCGCCTCGGCCCGCGCGATGGCCTGGCTCACCGCGGTCAGGTCCGCATCGGCGAGGACGCGCGTGATCCACGGGGGCCTGCGCTCCATCACCACTGCCCGCTGGCGCCGCCGCCACCGAAGTCGCCGCCGCCACCCGAGAAGCCGCCACCGCCGCCCCCACCGCCGCCACCGCCACCGCTCCATGAGCCCCACGAGCCCGGCCCGATACTCCAGCCGTCCGGCCCCGCCGTATAGCCGCGGCGGCCGCGGCGAACGCGCTGCATCTGGCGGTTCCCCAGGAGCGCGGTCGCGAACATCGCGACGATGACGACCGCCACCACGCCGAAGGCGACGAGGGGCAACCAGGCTTCAGGCGGCGTCGACCGGGCCGCCGGGGCCACGCCGGGCTTGGCCACCCGGGCGTACACCTCGTTGACCGCCGCTTCGAGGCCGGCGGCATGGCGTCCCTCCCTGAAGCGCGGCGCGATGATCCCGCTGATGATGGTCCGGGCGACCGCGTCGGGCAGGACGGGCTCGAGGCCGTAGCCGACCTCCAGTCGCATGCGGCGATCGTCGAGGAAGACCAGCAGGATGACCCCGTTGTCGAGGCCGCGCTGGCCTATCCGCCAGCGCTCGGCCAGGCGGATGGAGAAGTCCTCCAGATTCTCGCCCTCCAGCGAACGGAAGATCGCCAGCACCATCTGGGCACCGGTGGCCCGCTCCCGCTCGGTCAGCAGCGCCTCTAGCCGGGCCCGGTCGCCGGCGGCGAGCACGCCGGCGTAGTCATTGACCCGCGCCGTCGGCGCAGGCGGGACCACGAGGGCGACGGCGATGAGAACTGCCGCGAGCAGGCTAGAACTTCACCTTCGGGGGT
>JBOHPM010000536.1:0-2637 GCA_050731715.1 Candidatus Rokuibacteriota bacterium | reverse complement strand
AGCCCTACCCCTACGACCCTCAGAAGGCCAAGAAACTACTGGCCGAGGCCGGCTATCCGAACGGGCTCGACGCCGGCGAGTTCGTTCCTATTCCCCCGTTCTTCGCCGTGGGCGAGGCGGCGGTGAATTATCTGACTACCGTTGGCGTCCGGGTGAGGATGCGACAGATGGAGCGGGCCGCCTTCTACTCCGCCTGGCGGGAGAAGAAGCTGCGCGGGCTATTCCTCGTGGCCGCGGGAAACTCGGGCAACGCCGCGAGCCGCGTCGAGGCCTTCATGCTCTCCAAGGGCAGCTTCGCCTACGGCGGCTATCCCGATATCGACGATCTGTTCCATCAGCAGGCTCGGGAGCGGGACGCCGGCAAGCGGGAGGCCCTGCTCCATCGCATCCAGCAGCTCACGATCGACCGGGTGATGTTCGCGCCGATCATGGACTATCGAACGCTCAGAGGAGTCGGGCCCCGGGTGGCCGACCCCGCGCTGGACACGGTCCATCTGTTTCCCTATCCGGCCTACGAGGACATCAAGCTCAAGGCGCAGTAGGCGGAACGGCGGTATGGCGGGGCCGGGAGGCATCGCTCGACCACGAGGGCGGTGTCCGCAGGGACCGCTTGCGGCCGCCAGTCGACGGCCCCTTGTAGTGGCGTCCCCCCTGTGACGCCTGTCGTCTTTGACGAGATCGGCGAGTGGTCGCAAATCAAGCTCGAGATCATCGAGAAATTCGCGACCGCCTATTCCAGGATCTTCGGAGCTGAGAAACAGCACCGTTTTCAGCATGAGTACGTCGACGCCTTCGCCGGGCCGGGACTCCACATCTCAAAGGCCACAGGACAGATCGTTGCGGGTAGCCCCCTGCGTGCCCTGGACGTGAATCCGCCGTTCAAGTCGTACCA
Source organism: Candidatus Rokuibacteriota bacterium (assembly GCA_050731715.1). Taxonomy (GTDB): domain Bacteria; phylum Methylomirabilota; class Methylomirabilia; order Rokubacteriales; family CSP1-6; genus 40CM-4-69-5. The sequence continues at coordinate 1,745 of JBOHPM010000536.1, read as the reverse complement.
CTTCATCGACCTCGACGGAGATAAGGTGGCAATGCTGGAGCGTCTCGTTCGTGAACGCGGGGCGCCGGCCCGCCTCTACCGCGGAGACTGCAACGACATCCTGCTGACCCAGATCTTCCCGACGCTCCGGTACGACGATTACAAGCGGGCCCTCTGCCTCCTCGATCCATACGGATTACACCTCAGATGGGAAGTGATGAGGACCGCGGGTCAACTCCGGACCATCGACATGATTCTCAACTTCCCTGTGGCCGACATCCATCGAAACGTGCTGTGGCGCCATCCCGAGCGAGTGGACCCTGCCGATATCGCGCGCATGACCGCGTGGTGGGGCGATGACTCGTGGCGCCGGGTCGCCTACCGGAAGGAGCCGACGCTGTTCGGTGATGAAGAGGAAGTTAAAGCGGACACCCGGTCCGTCGTCGATGCGTTCCGAGACCGTCTCCGTTCCGTGGCCAGCTTCGTTCAAGTCCCCGAGCCGCTGGCGATGCGGAACTCTCAAAACGCGATCGTTTACTATCTCTTTTTCGCCTCTCAGAACGAGACCGCCGCGCGTATCATCAACGACATCTTCAGCCGGTACCGAAGTGGGAGCAGATAGATGGGCGACCGCTCGGCGATTGAATGGACGGACGCTACCTGGAACCCGGTCACTGGCTGCACGAAGGTGTCGCCGGGCTGCAAGTTCTGCTACGCCGAGCGGGTGACCGAGCGATTCGGCCGGCAGCGGTTTACCGACGTCATTCTCCACCCCGATCGCCTTGAGCTCCCCCTCCGCTGGCATGCTCCTCGTCGCGTTTTCGTCAACAGCATGAGCGACCTTTTCCACGACGCGGTGCCCGCTGCCCTCATCGACCAGGTCTTCGAGGTTATTGCTCGGGCCAACCAGCATACGTTTCAGGTCCTCACGAAACGGCCGGACCGTCTTGTCGAGTGGCACCGCGGCGGAGCCAGAGTCAAGCCGATCCCACGAAATGCCTGGATTGGAGTTTCGGTCGAATCCCGGGCTTACCTGTGGAGGGTCGATCGTCTGCGGCGGGTGGATGGCTTAGTCCGCTTCATCAGTGCCGAACCGCTCCTGGGCTCTTTGACCGGCCTTGACCTAACAGGGATCAACTGGGTGATTACCGGCGGGGAGTCCGGTGGATCTCAGCCCAGGGCCCTGGTCGAAGCTTCGCCTCGGGGCCTGCGCCCCAAAGAGGAGGCGCTTCGGTGGGTGCGCGAGATAAGAGATCGCTGCCTTCAGAGCGGCGTCGCCTTCTTTCACAAGCAATGGGGCGGGCCGACGCCAAAATCGGGTGGACGGCGGCTCGATGGGCGCGAATGGTCGCAGTACCCGGACACGGTGATCACGGCTCTCCCGAATGGATGCCACTGACGCCTCACCCTCTCCACCGAACGACCAGGTGTCGCAGAACCTCTTCAGCGACGAAGTCCTGCGCCAGGGCATTGAAGCCTTCAAGCTAGTGGCGCCCAGCACCACGCTCCTGAACGGATCAAATCGTCCTCCGGGACCGATTATCTTTTGAGGCTCTTCCGGGAATCGTGTGGGTAGGGGCGGCCGGCAGCTATGCTTCGATCGAGGAGGATCGGAGCCATGCGCGACGTGGAACTGTACCGGGCGCTCCTGGGGGTGACGGCCCCGTGGACGGTGGCGGGGGTGGACGTAGACATGCAAGGGCAGCGCGTGGTGGTGCGGGTGGAGGCCGGGCCGGGGCCGTACCCGTGCCCGGAGTGCGGGACCG
>JBOHPM010000535.1:0-2650 GCA_050731715.1 Candidatus Rokuibacteriota bacterium | reverse complement strand
GCCCGAAGCCGGAGACGGCGCAGTAGATGAGCCGGGGATTGAGGGCCGCCAGGGCCTCGTAGCCGAGCCCCAGCCGGTCCATGACGCCGCCGCGAAAGTTCTCCCACACCACGTCGGCGCCGACCACCAGCCGCTTGACGATCGCCAGCGCAGCGGGCTGCCGGAGATCGAGGGTGATGGAGCGCTTGTTGCCGTTCACGGCCAGGAAGGAGGGCGCCATCTTCCGCTCGGCCCACGTCCGGTCGGCAAGCTGACCGCGGGTCTCGTCGCCCTCCTTGGCCTCGATCTTGACGACGTCGGCCCCGAGCAGCGCCAGCTGGTACGTCCCGTACGGCCCGGCCAGGTAGCGGGTGAAGTCGAGGATGCGGACGCCGGCGAACGGCTTGCTCACGATCCCTCGCGCTTGGCCCGCGCGATGGTCTTCACCACCTCGAACTCCTTCCGCCGCTCGGCGATGGTGTCCGGGGTGAGCGCGCTGAGATCGTTGTAGTCGCGCTTCCAGGCCGCGCTGGCGGCCCACCGGAGCGGCGACTGCACCGTGGTCCGGGCCGCCGGCGCGGTCTCGAGAACCCGCAGGGCCAGCTCCAGCGTGTGGGCCTGGGACTCGAGGTCGAACGGGCGGCCGGCCGAGTTGCCGAGGGGGAAATCGCTGAACAGGAAGCGGGGCACACCGCAGTGCTCGACGATGTCCTTGGCGCAGCCCATGATCACGGTCGGAAGCCCGTGCGCTTCGAGGTGACGGGCGGCCAGACTCACGGTCTGGTGGCACACGGGTCAGGTGGGCACCAGCACGGCGGCATCGATGCCGTCCTCCTGACAGCGGCGCAGGAGCTCGGGGACGTCGGCGTCCATCGTCGTCCGGTGGCTGCGGTTGGTGGGCGCGCCGTGAAAGCGGGAGGCCAACGCCCCGACGCGCCCGGCCGCCACCGTGTCCCGGAGTCGGGCCAGCGGGAAGTACGTGTTGATGTCGGCCGCCGACGTGTGCCGACGGTCGTAGCCGACGTGCGCGATCCTCAGATCCGGCGCGGGCTCCGTGGACGTCGAGTACACCTTGTAGAACTTGGCGCCGGCGTTGTAGGGCGCGCCCGGCCCCTGGTCCCCGGCCGCGGGCTGAAAGGGGGCCGCGGTCGTGATCAGCCCCACCCGGGCCCGGCTGAGCGGCGTCCGCAGCAGCGTGAACGGGACGTCGTCGAAGTGGGCCCAACGATAGGGGGCAAAGCCCAGGGCGCGATAGTAGTCACGCGTCCGCTGCATGTACGGGACCGGGACGTCGTCGTCCGCCGCGAACACCGAGCTCATGGCCCCCAGAAGTCCTCGGGGAAGTGTATCATCGGACGGAACGTGACTCCCCGACCGTCTCTCCTCGTCGGTGTGGACGTCGGCGGTACCTTCACCGATCTGGTGCTGCTCGACGAGGGCACGGGCGCGGTGTCCGTGGCCAAGGTGCCGACAACCGTGCGGAACCAGGCCGACGGCGTCCTGGCGGCGCTCGCCGAGGCCGCGGCGAGTCCCGCCGACTTGACGATCGTCGTCCACGGCACCACCACGGCCACCAACGCGCTCCTCGAGCGCAAGGGGGCGCGCACCGGTCTCATCACCACCCGCGGGTTCCGGGACGTCCTGGAGCTCGGCCGGCGCACCCGGCCCACGCCCTACGGTCTCAAGGGCACGTTCGAGGCGCTGATCCCGCGCGAGCTGCGCCTGGAGGTCACCGAGCGAATCGACGCCGAGGGCGAGGTGGTGACGGCGCTCGACGAGGACCAGGTGCGGCGGGCCGCGGTGTGGCTGCGCGAGCGCGGAGTGGAGGCGCTGGTGATCCACTTCATCCACTCGTACGTCAACGACACCCACGAGCGCCGGGCCCGCGCGGTGGCCGCGGCCGAGTGGCCGAATGCGTATCTCACCGTGGGGGCGGAGCTGCTCCCCGAGTACCGGGAGTTCGAGCGCGGGACGACGGCAGCGATCAATGGCTTCGTGCAGCCGGTGATCGACCGCTACCTGCGCCGGCTGGCCGGCGAGCTGGCCCGGCAGGGCTTCCCCCGTGAGCTGCTCGTGATGCAGGGCAACGGGGGCACGATGTCCGTCGACGTGGCCGCGCGCCACGCCGTCAGCACGCTCATGTCGGGGCCGGCGGCCGGGGTGAAGGCCGCCGCCTACACGGCGCTCGCCGCTGGTCACGCCAACGTGATCTCGTGCGACATGGGCGGCACGAGCTTCGACGTCGGCGTGATCGTGGGCGGCACGCCCGCGGTGAGCGCCGACAAGGAGATGGGCTACGGCCTGCCCGTGCGCGTGCCCATGATCGACATCCACACCATCGGCGCGGGCGGAGGCTCGATCGCCCGGGTGTCGAGCGCAGGCATCCTCCAGGTCGGGCCGGAGAGCGCAGGCGCCGAGCCCGGCCCCATCGCCTACGGCCGGGGCGGTCAGGAGCCCACCATCACCGACGCCAACCTGCTCCTGGGCCGGCTCAATCCCCACGGGCTCCTCGGGGTCGCCGGGGGCGCGCCCCTCGATCAGGTTCGCGAGCTCATCGACAAGAAGATCGGCGCCCACCTGAACCTCGACCCCACGGCCGCCGCCGCGGCCATCGTGCGGGTGGCCAACGACAGGATGGCCGGGGCCATCCGCCTGGTCTCGCTCCAGCGCG
>JBOHPM010000534.1:0-2674 GCA_050731715.1 Candidatus Rokuibacteriota bacterium | reverse complement strand
CTGGTGCGGCTGCCCATCCTCCTCGACCGCGTGATCGAGTTGCACGCGCCCGAGCTCGAAACGCGGGGGGCGGTGGTCGTACGGGAGTACGCTCGGGACGTGCCACCGATCCAGGCCGACGAGGAGGTTCTGTACCAGGCCTTCGTCAACGTGGTGAGCAACGCCGTGGAGGCCATGGGCCCCGGTGGCCGCTTGACCCTGCGCCTGGGCTGGCACGAGGGGACGGAGCTGCGCGCCGGACGGTCCCGGCTCTTCAACCGCCGGGTGAGAATCGAGGTGAGCGATACCGGAGCCGGGATCGCGCCCGCCGACGCCGAGCGCGTCTTCAACCCGTTCTTCACCACCCGGGATGGGGGCACCGGGCTCGGCCTGGCCCTGACCCACAAGATCGTGGACGACCATAGCGGCACCATCGACTTCCACAGCCGGCCCGGCGTGGGCACGACGTTCCGGATCACCCTGCCCGTCGCGGCCGAACCCTCCGCCGAGTACCCACCGGATGCTGGCGGACGGTAAACCCCTCCCCCGACGCGGAGCCCCGAGGCCGACTCATGCCAGAGACCGATCTGCCACGCGGTAAGGAGACGATTCTCGTCGTCGAAGACGAGCTTCCTGTGCGGGAGCTGGTCGGCGACGTCCTTCGGCTCCAGGGCTACAAGGTGCTGACGGCCGAAGACGGCCAGACCGCGCTGCAGGCGGCCGACGCTCATGCCGGCCACATCGATCTCGTGATCGTCGATATCGTCATCCCGGGCATGCACGTCAAGGAGCTGGTGGATCGGCTGATGGGGGCCCGCCCCGGTCTGAGAATCCTCTACATCTCCGGCTTCACCGGGGACCTGGTGGGGCAGCAGGTCGGGACCGCCACGAATTTTCTGCAGAAGCCCTTCACGGTGGACGGTCTGGCCCGCAAGGTGCGGGAGGTGCTGGGCGCACGGCCTGAGCGTTAGCGGTTCAGGCCCCGGCGGGCGAAGCCCAGCAAGCCCTGGGGCAGAAAGATCACCATCACCACGAAGACGATCCCGAGGGGGATGAGGTAATACTCGGTCAGGAAGCGGGATAGGCCCTCGCGCATCAACAGAAAGAACGCGGCACCGGCGAAGGGCCCGACCAACGTGCCCATCCCACCCATGACGTTGAAGATCACGACCTCGCCCGAGACGACGAAGAAGACGAAGTCAGGCGCGGCGAACTTGTTCTGGATGGCGTAGAGGACGCCGGCCAGTCCCGCCACGAGCCCCGAGAGCATCACCGCGACGATCTTGTACCGCTCGACGTGGTAGCCGATGGCCCGAGTGCGCGGCTCGTTCTCGCGGATCGACTGCAGCACCATGCCGAAGGGAGATTGCGTGATGCGGCGCACCACGAGATACGCCCCCGTCACCACGGCCAGGACGAACCAGTGGAAGGTGATCGGCGTGAAGCGAGCCGACCACAGCCCGGGGATGGCCAGGGGCGGTTGGCTGAAGGTCAGGCCGTTCTCGCCGCCGGTCACCTCGGTCCAGGTGAAGATGATGACGTAGAAAATCTGTGAGAACACCAGCGTGGAGATCGCGAAGTAGATGTCGCGCAGGCGGGTGGCGAAGTAGGCCACGAACACGGCGATGGCGCCCGCCCCCACCAGGCCGTAGAGCACGGCCAGACCCAGGCTCGGCGGCTTGACCATCAGCAGCGCGGCGGCCGCTCCATACATGCCCAGGCCGAAGAAGGCCGAGTGGCCGAACGACACCATGCCCGTGTAGCCGATGAGGATGTCCGAGGACATCGCCAGGAGCCCCCAGATCAGGATCTCCGTGGCGAAGCGCTGCCAGAATGGGGGCAACACGAGCGGCGCCAGGATGAGCGCGACCATCACGGCTGCGAAGCCTACCCAGTAGCCGTTGGAGCGGGTCATTGTACCGAACGCCGCGAGGCCGGCTCGAGCCGCGGGTGGGCTGCTCCAGGCACGCGTGGCAGCGGTTGTAGCGAACGCCGCGAGGCCGGCTCGAGCCGCGGGTGGGCTGCTCCAGGCACGCGTGGTGTCATTTCGGGGTGGGGACGAAGAGGCCGGTGGGCCGGAAGAGCATGGTCAGCACGAGCACGACGAACGAGACGATAACGGCCTGGGCCGGGCTCACCACGATGGCCGCGTAGGCCTCCACCAGGCTGACGAAAATCGAGGCCAGGATCGAGCCGCCCAGGTTCCCCATGCCGCCCACCACGACCACGATGAAGGCGCGCAGGGTGAAGTCGAACCCCATGGTCTGGGTGACGCCGGCGAAGGGCCCGAAGAGCACGCCGCTGGCTGCGGCCATGGCCGAGCCGATGGCGAACACCCCCGTGTGGACCAGGGGCACCGGGATGCCCATGGCCTGGGCCATGACCCGATCCTGGGTCGTGGCCCGGATCCAGATGCCGTACTTGCCGTACTTCAGGAAAAACCAAAGAGCCGCGATGATCAGGCCGGCCAGGATCGCGGTGGCGATCCGGTACCACGGGTACTCGAGGTGGAAGAGGGTAAAGTGGCCGGGGACGGGCTCGGTGATCCGCCGCACGGAGGGGCCCCATTGCCACAGCGCGTATTTCTGGATCACGAGCGAGATGCCGAAGGTGGCGAGGATGGTCGTCAGGGGATCGCGTCCGATCAACGGCCGCAGCGTCGACACCTGCAGAATCACACCGAGCACGGCGATGG
>JBOHPM010000533.1:0-2676 GCA_050731715.1 Candidatus Rokuibacteriota bacterium | reverse complement strand
CACGTTCACGAGCTCGTCCTGGGGAAGGATCAGGATGTCCGCGGACGGCGCGTCGTCGCGCCACAGCCCCAGGGGCGAGACGAGCACGAGCCGGGCCACCCGCTCGGGAAACAGGGCAGCCAGCTCCGCCGCCACCATGGCCCCGAAGAAATGGCCGACCAGGTGCGCGCGGGTGATCGCCAGCGCGTCGAGCAGCTCTTCGTAGGCCAGCACCAGGTCCAGCACGTCGTCCAGCGTCTCGACGCCCTGGGAGCCGCCCGCGCCCGGGTGCAGCGGCGCCGTCACGGCATAGCGCTCGGCAAGGGGCTCGAGGACGGCGGGCCAGTCGGCCGGCTCGTACACCGAGTGGAAATACACCACGGGGGTCCCGCGGCCAGCCGCCAGCACACGGAACGTCAGTGCGCCGTCGCGAAGCTCGACGAGGCGATCGGCAGGTGTCACAGGCTCGCGCCGGAGGGCCACCAGCGGTTCTTGTAGCCGGACCACAGCTCGCGCACGTGCGGCAGGACCTCCCGGCTGAACAGGCCCGTGTTCTGCAGCACCAGCTCTTTGGGCATGCTGCCGATCTGGAGCAGGACCATGAGGTGCCCCACGCGCAGCGTCTTGACGCATTCGGTCAGCTGCTCGCGCACCGTGGCCGGGCTACCGGCGATCACGTACCCGGAGTCGACGTACTTCGCCCAGTTCAGGGACTGGCGGATCTGGCGGGCCTGCGCGCCGACCTGAGGCCGGATGCCGGCCTCCAGCGTCTTCACCGTGCGGTAGCCAGGCGCTTCGGCGAAGCCTTCCCAGACGTTCAGGCATTTCTGGTAGAAGTAGTGCACGTGCGGGGCGTAGAGCCGCTCGGCCTCGGCGTCGGTGTCGGCGACACAGACGAGCTGGAGGAAACCTGCCCGGTAGGGATTGTCGTCGGCACCTACCCGGCTCACGGTCTCCCAGAAGCCGTCCAGGACGGCCTTGCCGCGCTTGTAGCCGTAGTACGAGAGGTTGCAGTAGACGTAATCCTGGCGCGCCGTCCACTCCCATGTCTCCACGCTGCCCCCACCGGGGATCCACACCGGCGGGTGGGGCTTCTGCAGCGGCTGGGGCCAGATGTTCACGTAGCGGACCTGGGTGTACTTGCCGTTGAAGGCGAACACCTCGGGGCGCGTCCAGGCCTGGATGACGAGGTCGTGGGCTTCGTAGTAGCGCTCCCGCAACGTGGCCGGATTGACCCCGTAGGCGAAGTTCATGTCCATCGAGGTCCCGACGGGGAAGCCGGCCACCAACCGCCCCCGGCTCAGCACGTCGAGCATCGCGAACTCCTCGGCGACGCGCAGCGGGGGGTTGTAGGCGGCCAGGCTGTTGCCGAGCACGACGAGGGCGCCGCGTGAGGTCCGCCGGGCCAGGGACGCGGCCATGAGGTTGGGCGAGGGCATGAGCCCGTAGGCGTTGTTGTGGTGCTCGTTGACGCAGACGCCGTCGAAGCCCACCTGCTCGGCGTACTCCAGCTCGTCGAGGAACTCGTGATAGAGGGCGCTGGTCTTTTCCGGGTCGTAGAGGCTGTGCGGGACGTCCACCCACACCGAGCGGTAGCGATGCTCGAAGTCCTCGGGCAGGAACCGGTACGGCATCAGGTGGAAGAAGCAGATTTTCATCGAGCTGTCCGGGTGAGGCCGATCATATCATCGGTCTACGGGACTGTGGGGTAGCCGCAATCGCGGAAATCCCGGTCAAACGAGAAGGCCTCGCGCAGGCCCAACCGCTCCATCACCTCGAAACTCGCGCAATCGGTAAGGCTCAGGCGCTTGTCGCGAAAACGCCCCATCTTGTCGATGGCGCCGCGCAGGAGCCCGGTGTCGGCGAACAGCAGCTCGTAGCGACGGCTCTCGAGCAGGCTCAGCGTCACCGATGCCGCGCGTTCAGCGCCGGCGAGTGCGCGGAGCCGTGTCGCGACTTCGGCCAGGATCAGCTCGGTCAGGACGTACCTTACCCGTGGATGCTGCCTGGCGAACTCCAGCGCCCGAGCGTGGTTGGCGTCGTCGCTGACGTAGAGCGCCAGAAGCGCGCTCGTGTCGGCCAGGACCTTCACCCTCGCTCTCCTTGGACCACCCGTACAGGTAATGGTCGTGGTTGACCGATTCGTCCCCGCCGGAAGCTTTCACGCATCCGATGAAGGCGTCGGCGGGATCGTCGCCGAGGGGCAGGTGCGCAGACTCCTCTCCGCGGCCCAGATAGCGGTCCACCGCCTCCCGGACGATGAGCGCCACCGGCACCCCGCGACGGCTCGCCTGGTAGCGGAGATCCCGGTAGATAGCCTCGTCGAAGCGAAGGTTTGTCGTCACGTACCGAGCCATATCGGTATCACGATATCGCGATACCGGAAAGAGATCAAGATGAGAAGCTATGCCGCACCGGCCATCAGTAGTCGCGCGGGTCCAGGGCGTCGCGCAGGCCGTCGCCGGCCAGGTTGAAGGACAGGGCCAGCGAGAAGATAGCCAGCCCCGGCCAGAGCGCCATCCAGGGCGCCGATTCCAGAAACTGCTGGGCGGTGTTGAGCATGGTGCCCCAGCTCGGCGCCGGGGGCTGCACGCCGAGCCCCAGGAAGGACAGGACGGCCTCGGCGATGATGGCGGTGGGAATGGACACGGTAGCCTGCACGAGAATGACGCTGACGATGTTGGGGATGATGTGCTG
>JBOHPM010000532.1:0-2682 GCA_050731715.1 Candidatus Rokuibacteriota bacterium | reverse complement strand
TGGTCTCCGATGACGGGCTGGCGGGAATCGCCGCCTCGACCTCGTGGCCCTGTCCCACATAGCGCATCTCCGCCAGCCGCCTCACGTGCACGTCAGCGGCCGCCACGCCGGCCCGTGCCAGCAACGCCAGGCCTTCGGCCTCCATCTCGGCGTAGAGCGCGTTGATGGTGGACCAGTCGGCGGCGTCCAGGCGCTGACGTCGCGTGCGCACGAAGTCGAAGGCGAGCGGGGCCGCCAACAGCCCATAGGCGGACATCGCGCCTGCCCCGAAGGGGAGCAGAATACGGGGGACCTTGAGGATGCGAGCCACCTGCCAGCAGTGCACGGGGCCGGCGCCGCCGAAGGCGAAGAGCGGATACTGACGGAGGTCCTTGCCGCGTTCGATCCCGTGGATGCGGGCCGCCGCGGCCATGTTCTCGTTGACGACCCGATGGATACCCCAGGCCGCCTGGGTGACGTCAGTGCCCAGTGGTCGCACGATGTGCTCGTCGACGGCGCGCTCGGCCGCCTCGCGAGACAGCGGCATTCGGCCCCCCAGGAAGAAGTCCGCGTCGAGGTAGCCGAGCAGGAGGTCGGCGTCGGTCACGGTTGGCCGGCGCCCGCCCAGGTTGTAGCAGGCCGGCCCGGGATCGGCTCCCGCGCTGTCCGGGCCGACCTTCAGGAGGCCCATGTGGTCCACCCGAGCGATCGATCCGCCACCCGCGCCGATCTCGATCAGCTCGATGACGGGCACGCGGATGGGCAAGCCCGACCCCTTCTTGAACCGATCGGCCCGAGCGACCTCGAACTCCCGCGCCACCAGCGGCGCTCCCTCGTCGATCACGCAGGCCTTGGCGGTGGTGCCGCCCATGTCGATGGAGAGCAACCGCGGCTCTCCACGCTCGCGGGCCGCCTGGGCCGCGGCCAGGGCGCCGGCAGCGGGACCCGACTCGACCAGGCGGATGGGCAACCGCTTGGCCTCGGCGGGCAGGGCGATCCCGCCCGAGGACTGCATGATATAGAGCGGTCCCCGGATCCCGCGCTCGACCAGCCGACGCTCCAGGTCTTCGAGGTAGCGGGCCATGAGCGGCATCACGTACACGTTGGCGGTCGTCGTGGAGGCGCGCTCGTACTCACGGATCTCCGGCACCACATCAGACGAGCACGACACCAGCAGACTCGGGGCCGCCTCGGTGACCAGCGCAGCCAGCCGTCGCTCGTGAGCAGGGTTCACGTAGGAGTGCAGCAGACAGATCGCCACGGCTTCGACGCCTTCGGCCACCAGCTCGCCGATGACGCCGCGGGCAACGGCCGTGTCGAGATCGCTCCGCACTGACCCGTCAGCCAGCACGCGTTCCGGCACCTCGCGCCGGAGATGGCGGGGGACGAGGGGCGGCGGCGGGTCGATGAAGAGATCGTACATGTCGTAGCGGCCCTCGTGTCGGATCTCCAGCGCGTCACGAAAGCCCGCTGTCGTCAGGAGCGCGGTACGGGCGCCGGTGCGCTCGATCAGCGCGTTCGTGGCCAGCGTGGTGCCGTGGATGACGGCTCTGACGGCGCCAGCGTCCAGGCGGGTTTCCTGGAGCAAGCCGCGGATCCCTTGTTCCACGCCGTGGGCAGGATCCTTGGGCGTGGTCAGGACCTTGCCGACGCTGAGCGTCCCGGTGATCTCGTCGACCACGACCAGATCGGTGAACGTGCCGCCGATGTCCACGCCCAGGCGAGCCGTCACGGAGGCAGTCTACACTGTCAGGGCAGGTAGGATGACACGAAGGTGCCCGTGCCGGCGGTCGCGAAGCGATCGAAGCGGAACGGGGTCGGGCTGACGGGGGGCTGCGCTCCGGTGATGAGCGCCGCCATCATCTCGCCGATCGCGGGTGCGAGCTTGAAGCCGTGACCGCTCATGCCGGCGGCGATCCAGAAGCCGCCGAGTGGTGACTGGTCGAGGATCGGCATCCAGTCCGGTGTGATGTCGAAGGCGCCGGCGTAGCCCTGACGGTAGCGGGCCTCGGCCAGACGCGGCATCGCCCGACTGGTCCGCTCGAGTGCGTCCGTCGCCTCCGCGAATCCCGTTTCGCCGCCCAGGAGATCGGGGTCCATCGGGTGTCGTCGCTCGTCGTCGGTGAGGGAACCGGTCAGCGTGAGCCCGCCGGTCTCCGGGCGCACGTAGGTGCCGCCCGCGAGGTCGAGGAACACGAGATGCGGCGGGCCGAAGCCGGGATCGCGCTCCACGATGAACACGGGATGCCGGCCGATGACGATGGGCAGATCGATCCCGGCCCGCGAGGCTAGACGGGACGCCCACAGCCCGGCGGCGTTCACCACCACGGGCGCGGTGATGACGTCGCCACCGGCGGTGGCGACCCCGGTGACGCGGTCGGCCCGCGTAAGGATCGCCGTCACCTCGACGCCTTGCTCCACGGCGACGCCGAGCCGGCGCGCCGCGGCCGCGAAGGCCAGCGTCACCCCGGAGGGGTCGGCATAGCCGGAGTCGGGCTCGTACACGACGTCGGCCAGCAACGAGGGATCGATGCGAGGCTCGATCCGGGCCGCGTCGACCGGGGCGAGGAGCTGCGCGCGCACGCCCAGCGGTCGCTGGAGCTCCAGGATCGCCTCGAGCCGAGACCGCATGCTGGGGCCGACGCCGATAAGCGCTCCGCACCCGACGTAGCCCGCGTCGCCACCGACGGCCTCATCGAAGTG
>JBOHPM010000531.1:0-2685 GCA_050731715.1 Candidatus Rokuibacteriota bacterium | reverse complement strand
GGGCGATGAGTTCTTCGTAGACACGGGCGGCCGCGGCGGGGTCCGACGCGTCGTCGTGGAAGACCAGCTCGAGCTTCCGCCCCAGGACGCCGCCCGTGCCGTTCGTGTGCTTGACGCAGAGCTGGTATCCGCGCAGCCTCTCCTGCCCCGGGACCGCATACGCCCCGGTCTGGGACGCGGACGCGCCGATCCGGATGGGCGGCTGGGCAGCCGTGACGCCGACCAGACTGATCGCTGGAGCGAGGATCACGACCGCTGCGATCAACGCCTTGCCGGACCGGCTCCTGCTCACTGGCGCTGGCTCCACGGCGGCGTGGGGAAGCGCGGCGACCCCCCGGCCAGCTCGTCGGGCCAGACGAGAACCTTCTTGCCGTCCTGCCACTGGAACATCAGCACCTGGTGCGCCACCTGCACGCCGTCAGGGGCTACCTTGAAGGGCCCGTAGACGGTGTTGAGCTCCATCTTCAGAATCGCCTCCCTGACCTTTGTCCCCTCGAGGGACCCGGCGCGGCGGACGGCCTCCACGAAGATCTGGCAGCCGGCGTACCCCTGAGCCGCGTGGTAAGAGAGATCGGCTCCGGGGAATTCCTGCTTGTAGGATTCGACGAACTCCCGTACCCCGGGGTAACGACGGGTGGCGGGCACCAGCCCGCCCCCGCGCAGGAGCGCGACCAGCTCCGGCGCCCACTGGGACGTGCCGTAGACGAACTCCGCGCTGCGTCCGAGCAACGCCTGGAATCTGGGGAGATCGCCGCCCACCGTCACCGCGAACATCCGGGGATTGACCTCGAGCGCCTTGAGCTGCCGGGTGATGGAGACGGCGTCGTCGAAGTATGTGCCGGCGCCCAGGACATCGGGGTTGGCTGCCCGGATTCGGGTCAGCGGCGCCGCGAAGTCGGTGGTTCCCTTCGGATAGGCCTCCACGGCGACCACCGAGAGGCCGCGCTTCTTCGCGAGGGCCAGCGTGCCCTGCACGGCGGACCTCGGAAAGAGCGTGTCCTCATGGATGATGGCCAGCGTCCGGAGTCCCCTCCGGGCCGCCATGTCCACGAGCCCCTCGAGGTACACCTCGGCCGGGGAAGGCACCATGAAGACGAACTTGCGCCCCTTCTTGAAGATCGAGGTCGAGGCAGCCGCCGCCACCAGGGGCATCCGCTCCTTCTCCGTCAGGTCGGCGACCGCCTCGGTGATCGGCGAGGAGTAGGGACCCAGGACCGCCTCGACCTTGTCCCGGGTGATGAGCCGCTCGTAGATGCGGACGGCCGTGGTCGGCTCCGATTGGTCATCGTCGGCGACGAGCTCGAGCTTCCGTCCCAGGACGCCGCCCTTGTCGTTCATGTGCTTGACGCAGAGCTGGTACCCGCGCTCGTGCACCGACGCCAGCTCGGCGTACGCACCGGTGCGGGAAATCGAGACCCCGACCCGAAGGGGTGGCTGCGCGGGCGCCGCCGATACGGACCCGAAGGAGACTAACGCCGCAAGGACAAGTGCGGCGGGCCCCCGGACAGGGCTCCGAGGCATCGCGCCACTATATGAACCGGGCCTCGCGCTGTCAACGGCGGGGCCGAGCCCGAGGCTACTTGGGCGGGCTGAAGCGGAAGTGGCACATCTCGCCGTCGCGGACGATGTAGTCCTTGCCTTCGAGCCGTAGCTGGCCCCGGGCCCGCGCCTCGGCGAGCGAGCCGTCCAGGGCCACCAACTCCTCGTGGCCGATCACCTCGGCGCGGATGAAGCCGCGCGCCATGTCGGAGTGGACGGTACCGGCGGCGTCCTGGGCCCGGGTCCCTGCGGGGATGGCCCAGGCCCGCACCTCGTCCTCGCCCACCGTGAAGAATGCGATGAGCCCGAGCAGGGCGTAGCAATCGGCGAGCAGTCGGCGCAGGGCCGGCTCGGCAAGCCCTAGATCGGCCAGGAACGCCGCCTGCTCGTCGCCGGAAAGCTGGGCCACCTCGGCCTCGATGACCGCCGACACCCAGCCAAACCGCGTGCGCGGCCGGTCAACGAGCGCGCCGAGATCGAAGGCGTCGACGACGCGCGCGCCTTCCCCCACCGCCTTCTCGTCGAGGTTGATGCAGTGCAGGATGGGCTTGAGGGACAGGAACGTGAAGCCGCGCGCGATCTTCGCCTCCTCGGGCCCGAGCTCGAGCGCGCGCAGGGGCGTGCCCTCGGACAGCGCCGCCTCGAGCTTGCCCAGCACCTCCTGCTCGCGCGCCTCGGCCTCCGTCCGGCGCTTGCGCGAGGTCGCCAGCCGCTCCCGCCGCCGCTCCACGACCTCCAGATCGGCCAGGATCAGCTCCGTCTCTACGTCGGCGATCTGGGCCCGTGGCTCCGGCGGCCCCAGCACGGGATCAGGAAAGCCGCGCACCACGTGCAGCAGGGCGTCGGCGTTGCGGAAGTCCTTGGCCTCCAGCCCCGCCCGCTCGCCCTCGGCGATGCCGGCCAGATCCACCACGTCGAAGGTGGCGTACGTCGTCTTCTCGGGCGAGAAGAGGGCAGTGAGCCGGTCCACGCGGGGGTCCGGCACGCGGGCGATCCCGGTGCGCAGCTCGGCGCGCCCGGCGTCGAAGCGCGCGGTAGCCACGCTGGCGCCCGTCAGGAGATTGAAGAGCGTGGTCTTGCCGGTCTTGGGACGTCCGATGAGGCCGATCTTCATACGATCATTATATTGGAGGGGGCAGCGGCCGC
>JBOHPM010000530.1:0-2686 GCA_050731715.1 Candidatus Rokuibacteriota bacterium | reverse complement strand
GAACCCCCGGGCGTCGGGGCCATCCACGGCCTCGATGACGCCGTCCGGTGCCCAGGCGACGTCCCGCAGCCCACGCCCCAGACGATTGATGGCCTGGTGGTGAAAGCTGTTCACTTGTAGCTCGCCCGCGCCCAGGATCGTCCCCACCCGCGTGTGCTCCACCATGACCTTGACCGGGTGCGTCGGCTGATGGCGCGGTTCACGCTGGGCGTGGTCGATCGCGCTCGCCGGGTAGGCGTCGGGGAGGTGCTGATGCAGCGAGCCGCCGAGCGCGACGTTCAGGACCTGCACGCCGCGACAGATGGCGAGCAGGGGCCGACCCTGATGCAGCGCCCGCTCGGTCACCTCCAGCTCGAGGGCGTCGCGGGCTTCGGATACGGCCTCCGTCCGGGCGTGGCGAGGCTCGCCGAATCGCTCCGGGGCGATATCGCCGCCGCCGCTGAGGACGAGACCGTCCAGCCGGTCCCACAGCGCCTGCAGGGTGGGCCCATCGAGGTACGGGGGCAGGAGCACGGGGATGCCGCCTGCGCGCTGCACGGCCAGGACGTACGCGCGGTTGACGTGGGCGCGGTGCGGCGCGGGCCCGGGGTCGTCATCAGACGTGACGGACGTGGTCAGGCCGATCAGCGGCGTGCGCCTCATGTGGCCAGCCTAGCACAGGGCGACAATCGGACGGCTCCGACCCCGCCCGACGATGTATGATTGACGGGCCATGTCGCTCGACTCCGCCTCCGCCCAGCGGTCAGCGCCCGCCCACAAGCCTACCGCCACGGTCCAGGTGATCGGCACCCGCTGGGCCGTCGCCGGCGGCCACCCGCTGGCCGTGGAAGCCGCGGCCCGGGTGCTGAGCGGAGGCGGTAACGCCATCGACGCCGGAGTCGCCGGCGGGCTCTGCCTGGGCGTGGTCCATCCCGACATGGTGTCGGTGGCCGGTGTGGCGCCCATCCTCGTCCACCTGGCGGGGAGCGGACAGACCTGGCAGGTCGCCGGAGTCGGCCCCTACCCACGCGCGTCCACGCTGGAGTACTTCCAGACCCGACACGGCGGTGAGATCCCTCCGGGGCTCCCCCGCACGGTCGTGCCGGCCGCACCCGATGCCTGGTGCACGGCACTGGAGCGCTGGGGCACGCTCACGTTCGCCGAGGTAGCGGCGGCAGCGACGGAGCATGCCGAGCGCGGCTTCCCGATCTCGGAGTTCTCCGCGTACCAGATGGGAGCGAACGCCGAGAAGTACCGCCGGTGGCCGACCTCGACCGCCCTCTACCTCAAGGACAACCGCGCCTACCGGGCCGGTGAGGTGCTGGTCCAGGGCGAGCTCGCCCAGACGCTGCGCCGGATGGCGGCGGCCGAGCGGAGGGCCGGGGGCAGCCGCGCCGATGGCATCCGTGCGGCGCGTGACGACTTCTACCGCGGCGAGACCGCGCGGCTGATCGACGAGTTCCACTGCCGCGAGGGTGGGCCGCTGACCCTGAGCGACCTTGCCGAGTTCGCCGTCGAGGTCGCCCCCGCGCTGCGGGGAACGTTCGAGACGTGGGAGATGGCGACGTGCGGCTACTGGTGCCAGGGGCCCGTGTTGCAGCTGATGCTCAACATGCTCGAGGGCCTCGACCTCGGCTCCCTGGGCCACAACTCACCGGCGTACCTGCACCGGATCATCGAGACCATCAAGCTGGCCTTCGCCGATCGCAACGCGTTCTTTGGCGACCCGCGATTCGTGAAGGTCCCCGACTTCCTGCTCGGCAAGGCCTACGCCGCCCGGCGCCGCGAGCTGGTGGGGGAGCGGGCGTGGACGGAGATGCCGCCGGCCGGGCCGCTGGAGCCCGCGCGGGCCGCCGGCGTGCCGACGGCGGAGCTGGCCACCGGCGTCGCGGATAGCCTCGACACGAGCTACATTGCCGTGATCGACGCCGCGGGTAATGGCTTCTCGGCTACCCCCAGCGATCCGAATGCGGACTCGCCGGTCGTGGCCGGCGTGGGCTGCGTGGTCTCGCCCCGCGGCTCGCAGGGGTGGCTCGATCCCGCGCATCCCGGCGTCGTCGGCCCGGGCAAGCGTCCCCGGCTGACGCCGGCGCCGGCCATGGCCTTCACCGGCGGCCGGCTCGCGATGCCGTTCGGCACGCCAGGCGGCGACGTGCAGCAGCAGGCCATGCTCCAGGTGTTCCTCAACATCGCGGTCTTCGGCATGTCGCCCCAGCAGGCGGTGGAGCAACCGCGGGTGGCCTCCCGGAGCTTCCCCGACTCGTTCTGGCCCCACGTGATGGCGCCGGGTAAGGTCGAGGTGGAGCAACGAGTTGCCCCGGAGACCCGGGCGGCGCTCGCCGAGCTCGGTCACGAGGTATCCACCTGGCCGCAGTGGGAGTGGCGGGCGGGCGCGGTGTGCGCTGTCAAGGTCGACGCCGACGGCACGCGCTGGACCGCCGCCGATCCGCGCCGCGGGGCCCACGCTATCGCCCGCTAGTCCGTCTTACCGTCGAGTGCCTGCAAGATCGCCAGCGGGCGCCGTTCGACGCCGACCATACCCTCGACCACGATGATCGACTTGGTACGAAACACCAGCCCGGGATTGCGGCGCCATTCCCGCAAGATGTCGCGTATCTGTATCAATCGCGCGCGCTCCGCGCTCCTCGCGGGTGCGATGTCCATCTGATCGAGCACGGCGACTTCGAGATCGGCGAGCCCTCCGGCG
>JBOHPM010000529.1:0-2688 GCA_050731715.1 Candidatus Rokuibacteriota bacterium | reverse complement strand
GCTCTCGCTAGCATCCTCACAACACATCTCGTCCCGGAGCCAGTGGCCGCTGACATCGCGGCGTGGTTCGCCCGGGCGCCCCACATCCCGGGCAGCCTCAAAGGTCACGACCGCCGCACCGGCGGCCTCGTCGAGCACACCCTCGATGTCGTGAAGGAGATCAACCGCCTCACCCGGGGCGCCCACAGGCGCGAACGCGCGCTCGCGGCGACCCTGGCCGCGAGTCACGATCTGGGCAAACTGTTGAGTTACCGCGAAGACGCTTACGGCACCTGGACCGCGCACTCGGCCGTCCCGCACGACAGCCTGGGAGCCCAGCTCCTCGCTCAATGTCCGGGCCTGCGCCGCGTCTTCGCAGCGGACGAGGTCGAGGACCTCCTGCTCGCCCTGCATACCGAGCACGCACCAGATCTCGTGCCGTCGAACTGCCGCCCGCGTGTCCAACGTCTCCGTGGCTGGCTGAAGGAGGCCGACGCGGCCGCAGCTGCACAGCACACGAACCCATCCACCCCTGTCGCCTCCCCTGCGGAGGTCAAGGAGGAGCTTGCCGATGCCTGACCGTCTTGCGTCGCTCTCGCTGATAGCTGGCCTGACGCTCGCGTCCCCGTCGCTCCTGAAAGCCGTGGCGCACCGCCTCATGCTCTGCCTGCCCGACACGTGGGCGCCCGCCACGGTGATCGGCATCAGCCTGGGGCTCCTGGCCTTCGTGGTGCTCGCCGCGTGGCGCCTGGCTCTTCGGCGTCTACCGGTGCTCACGGTGCAGTCGATGCGCGCCGGGATTCTGGCGACCAATGCCTGAGACTCCGACGCCCACGCCGCCACCAGGGATCGGGAATCCGACAGCACCGGTGCCGAAGGCCGCGCTGCTGCCGGCGACGGCCACCGCGCTGATGGTGGTCGTGAGCGTGCTCTGCTTCGCCGCGCTCGTCACCCCCTTCCTCGGCTGCGTCCCCAGCTTCGCCGGGGAGACGACCGCACTCCTCGGCCTCACGGCGGTATGGGGCTGGTTTCTCTACCGCGTGTGCCGGCGCACCACGCGCTGGGTGCTCGGAGGAGTGAGAGAAGGATGACGACGCACGGGCCGCCGCGGCGCCCCCTTCAGCTGGCTTTTGCGCCGCTCATCTTCGGCCGGCGCTCGGACACCGGTGACATAGTGGAGGTCGACGCCGACGAGCTCATGCGCCACCTGGCGGTCTTCGGAACCACGGGCTCGGGAAAGACCTCGCTCTTCCTCGCGCTGACGCTTCAGCTCATGGACCGTGGGCGCGGGTTCATCTTCTGCACGACGAAGCACGACCCGACGATGCCTCGCGCGCTGGCCTGGGCCGCGAGGCAGCGCCAGCAGCTCTGGCGCCTGCGCGTGTTCGACCCCGCGCATCCGGTCCACGTCTACAACCCGACCGCGACGACCAACCCGCTCGCACTGGCGAGCCTCTACTTCTCGCAGCTGCCACCGATCGAGCCCACCTCCGAGGCGAAGCACTACCACGACATCCAGTTCGAGTTCCTGCTCCTCGCCTGCAGCGCCATCATGGCGACCGGACTGCGCCACGTTCCGAACGACGTCCTGCAGCTCGCGCGGAGCTACGAGATCGCCGCCCCCAAGCTCCGCAAGCGTCTCCAGGCCCTCGGGAAGGAGGACCGCCTGGCGGACCTCGACGCCTTCTTCCGTCGCTTCTACCGCCGGGGCGAGTTCCAGCCGAACGAGGCACAGGAGGCCCTCTCGGGGCTGACCTCGGTGCTCCAGGGCCTCGACGTCGGCCGCTTCGCGGGCCTGCTCAACCAGCCGTTCAGCGAAGTCGACCTCCTCCAGGCCTGCCGCCGTGGCCTCTGGGTCTACATGGGACTGCCCGCCGCCATGGACGTTGACGGCGGCCAGCTCGGGCGCCTCTTCCTCACGGACCTCATCATGGCCATCGACGAGATCCAGCGGACGGAGGGCGAGCTCGTCCACGCGCCCTTCGTCATCTTCCTTGACGAGTTCCCGAGCTACGCGCTGCCACAGTTCGCGCGCGTGTTCGAGCAGGCCCGCTCGAGCGGCATCGGGATCCTCCTGGGCGCCCAGACGGTGAGCAGCCTCAGCGACCGCGCCGCCGGCCTGTCGGAGGGCTTCCGCGATCGCGTCCTCGGCAACTGCGCCCACACCCTGAGCTTCCGTCTCGGCCCGGGCGAGGGCGCGGAGTACTTCTCGAAGTTCGCCGGCAAGGCCGATCGCGCGATCGTCCAGGTGAGCGAGACCGAGAGCCGCGGGCGCATCTGGTCGCCACTGGCGCCGTCGAGCTGGGTCGGCTGGACGAATCGCACCGATGGCCGCGCCTCGTTCTCGGGGTACCGGGTGCAGAAGGACCTCGTGATGGAGAGCCGCCGCCTCACGCACGAGCTCGCGTCGCGGGGCCAGGCGATGTGGCTCAGTCCAAAGGGAGAAGACACGCTGCCGTTCCCTTTCTGGTCGCTCTGGGCGGAGACGAACGCCGCGCCCGCTGGCTGGGACTACGCCTCGCAGTGCGCCAGGTGGGATCGCATCCCGCTGCCGCCCCTGGACCTCTGGCGCTACGTGCGTTTCGTCAACATCCGGCGGAGCGCCGCACAAGCTGAGGCGTCGTCCGGCGCCCAGCCGCAGCGACGAGACCGCGGGTCTGCGCAGCCGGCGCCCCCCGCGGTGCCCGGCGCCGTGGCGCAGCCCGCCGC
>JBOHPM010000528.1:0-2699 GCA_050731715.1 Candidatus Rokuibacteriota bacterium | reverse complement strand
TCGCGGACCTCGTGCGGCTCGTAGGCCGGCATGAGCTCGGGGAAGCTCATGTGGTCGCGAGCCAGCGGATACACGCAGTCCAGGACGACCCCGGCGGTGATGCGGTGGTCGCGGTGCGAGGCGTAGAGGTTCGACGTGCGGTGAGGGTTCTGGGTGATGACCAGGTCCGGGCGCCACTGGCGGATCTGGCGGGTGACGTCGAGCCGGAGCTGCCGGGTGTCCTCGACCTCGCCGTCCTCGTAGCCCAGGAACTCCACGCGCTCGACGCCGAGGACCCGCGCGGCGTTGCGCTGCTCGGATTCTCGGATATGGACCAGCCGCTCGGGAGTCATCGTCCGGTCACTGGAGCCCTTGTTGCCATTGGTGACGATGACGTACGTCAGCTCCCGCCCCTGCTTGACCATCTTGGCGATGGTGCCACCGGCGCCGAATTCCGCGTCGTCGGGGTGGGCGGTGATCACCGTGACCCGCTCGATCCTGTCGGCCATGCACGATCCTCCTCGGTCCTGACCAGCATACCAGCAAGTGACGATGCACCTTCGATCCGAAGGTCCTGTTCGACGGCATGCAGTTTGCACGCTTGCGCTTTTTGGACCAACGCTCCGGACGGACCATCCCTGGAGGTTGCCATGTCAGAAGGCGCTCCCTCAGTGATCAAGGACGTGGCCCGGAGGCTGGTTTCTCCAAGGCAACTGGTGCGGCAGCCGGTCCGACACCTCAGGCGCTATCTCCGACGGTTCTCTGGGCCGGGCCGAGAAGGTTGGCTCGCCCAGTACCTCGACCGGCGCGCGGTCAGCCGTGTCCGGCAAGCCATCACCCGGCGCACGGGCGACGCCAGTAATGTGCGCTGGCTGGGCCGAGAGATCTGGCAGTACCCCCACGAGGCGTGGGTCCTCCAGGAAGTCATCGGCACGTTGCAGCCCGAGCTGATCGTCGAGACCGGGACGTTCCTCGGGGGGTCCGCGTATTTCTATGCGGGCCTGTGCGATCTCCTGCATCACGGCGAGATCATCAGCATCGACATCGCGGCGCGCGGCACCATCGCGCACCCGCGGATCACCTATGTGCAGGGCTCGTCGACCGACCCCGCGGTCGTCGGCGCCGTCGCGGCGCGGGCACGCCAGGTCGGGGGGCGGCGGATCCTCGTGGTGCTCGACTCGGATCATCATGCCGCCCACGTGCGCGCCGAGCTCGAGGCGTTCGCGCCGCTCGTCCCCGTGGGCTCGTACATCCACGTACAGGACGGCAGCATGGATGAGCCGCCGTGGGCGGGGACCCTCAAGGATGAGCACGGCCGGCCCTTCGGCCCAGGGCCCAAGGTCGCGGCCATGGCGTTCCTCCAGGACCACCCGGAATTCGTACGCGACGAAGAGCTGGAGTTCCGCTACCTGATCTCGTACCACCCGTACGGCTGGCTGAAGCGGATCTAATTAGCTGTCGGGGAGCGTGTCGGGAATCGCGATGGCGGTTTCGCGGTGAGCCGGCAAGCCTTCCGCCCTATAATCGACGCCGGTATTCATGACCGATAGACGATCCGCGGGAATGCTCGCCGTGCTCATGCTGCTGGCCGGCGGCCTCGCGCTCGCCGTGCTGCCTGGCCCGAGCAGTGCGCGCATGTTCGGTGTCGGACTCTTGTGGTGGTACTGCGGCGTGGTGGCGCCGCTGCTGGCCCTCCTGGCGACGATCGCAGTGCTGCCGATGACGCCGGCGCGCCTGACCGCCTCCGTGAGCCCCGTCCTGGTCGCCACGCTCTTGGCCCGCGTCTTCGCGGGCACGCCCCAGGCGCCGCTCCTGATCCTGGCCGCGGCTGTGGCGCCGCTTCTGGGGCTGCTGGCGTGGCCGCCGCGCAGGCGACGCGACCGCGTCGTCGCCGCCGCCGGCCTGGCCAGCGCGAGCCTCCTGGTCTGGGCCGGCCTCTTGCTGGCTGGTGATCTCGCCCTCGCCCTGGGACAGGAGCGGTGGCACGGCGTGGGCATCGCGGGCGTCATCGCCCTCGGAGCCGGCCTTCGTGCCGCCGAGCGCCTGCGGACCGGGCTCATCGCCGTGAGCCTCGTCGTCCTCGCCGCTCCCGTCGTGGTCCTGTCCGCCCAGGGGGTCCCACCCTGGCAGGCCTGGGCCGTGCTCGCCACGCGGCCGGCGCTGCTGTTCGCCGAGCGGGGCCCGGCGGCCAGCGAGGGTACCGTGCTGCGGCTGCCCGCCGCACTCGACTTCGATGAGCCGCACCGCGTGACCGCCCTGAGTCCGGCCGTCTATCGGGTCGTGGAGCGCGACGGTGAGGCGCCGGCCGTCCGGGAGTGGCAGCTCAAACCGGGTGACGCGCTCATGTTGCGGCCCGGTGATCGGCTGGAGCTCGCCGCCGGGGTTCGCGTCCGCTTCGAGGCTGGCAAGCGCATCCCCGGGGCCTCGGTGTCAGGGGTCGCCTGGGCGGATCCCGTGGACCGTGATCGTGCCGTCGTCTTCGACGTCGCCGGTCTCGCGCTCACGCTGGCCGCTGGGACGGCCGCCCTCGCCACTGCTCGTCGGGACGCCCGGAGCTCTCGCGCGTCGAGGCTGGCCATGACGGCTTCGCTGTCGGTGCCCGCGGTAGTGGCCCTGTTGGCGGCCTGCTGGGGCGTCTACGCGGCCGGCGGTGCCCCCGAGCTTGGCCTGGGCGCGCCGCCGGTCGCCGCGCTGGCCGGCCTGCCCGGCCTGTTGCCCAG
>JBOHPM010000527.1:0-2724 GCA_050731715.1 Candidatus Rokuibacteriota bacterium | reverse complement strand
ACCCAGAGGATCGACGAGACTTCCCCGAACTCCCGCCACAGCTTGCGCCAGGAGTCGCCGCCGTCATCGCTGCGATAGAGGTAGCCGTAGCGGCTGGCCGCGAAGACGATGTCCGGAGCAGCCGCCGCCATGCTCACCGTCCACACGGCCGAGTTGGGCGGCACCGGCAATCCCAGGCTCTGCCACGTGGCCCCGGCGTCGCGCGAGCGCATGATGGTGCCCACGCGGCCCGGTGTGGAGTCGCCCAGCGTCAGGAACACGGTCTTGGGATCGTCGGGCCTGACCGCGATGCCGCGGGGATAGTGCCAGGGGAAGACTTCCCGTGCCCGCGCCGCCTGCCAGGTCTTGCCGTCGTCGGTGCTGCGCCAGACGTCGTCGTTGACCACCGTGAACACGGCCTTGGGAGGCCCCGCCACGACCAGCACGCTGTGGACGTCGGGGTTGGGGATCTGGCCGTTCACCCTGGTCCAGGTCTCGCCGCCGTCGGCGCTGTGCCGGACGCCGTCCACCTCCAGCCCGACCCACACGTGCCGGTGGTCGGTGGGATCGATCGCGATCCCCGTCGGCCGCGGGATGCCGACGTTCGGGCACTCGGCGGCGATCTCCACGGGGAGCTGCTGCCAGCTCTTCCCGCCGTCGGTGGAGCGGTAGATGCCTGGCTTGCTGGGCGTGCCGACGCCGGCGAACATCACCGTGGGGTCGACGGGGTCGATGGCCAGGCTCCAGACCATGGACCCGCTCATCGGCGTGTCGAGCCAGCGCCACCCGGCGCCGCCGTTGTCGCTCCGGTAGAGGCCCTTGTCAGTGCCGGCATAGACCACTGCCGGGCTGCCGGTGTCGCCCAGCAGGGCCTTGACGATGCAGTCGGAGTGCATGCCCTGACGGATGCTGGCCCGCGTCCAGCTCTGGCCGTCGTCGGGGCTCATCATGACGCCCTGGCCGATCGTCCCCACCAGGATGTTGCCCTTGTTCGCCATGGTCCACCCCCTGCGACCGCGACTATACGCCATCCTTGACCCGTCGGCAGGACAGGACTACGGTGACGGCGCGAATGAGGGGGAGGGCCTCATGAAGCTCGTGCTGTTCGAGAAGCCTGGAGCGGATGGCGTCGTCCTGCCGGGCGTGCTCGCCGACGGAGGCGTGATCAGCCTCGCCGACGTCGTGCCGGCCGGCCACACCCCGCAGCTCACCATGCAGGGCATCATCGATCACTTCGACGCCTGGCGGCCGGCCCTGGAGCGGCGGGCCCGCGACGGCGCCCCCGTGCCCCTGTCCACGGTGCGGCTGCGCGCCCCCCTGCCGCGACCGGGGAAGATTCTGGCCTGCATCGCCAACTACTGGGAGCACGGAGCCCTGGAGGCCCGGCCCCTCAACATGTTCCTCAAGAGCGCCGACGCCGTGATCGGCCCCGGCGACACGATCGTCCTGCCCGAGCTGACCGAACCCTGGATCTTCATGCACGAGGCCGAGCTGGCCCTCGTCATCAAGGGACCGGCCAAGCGGGTCGCCCCGGCGGACTGGCGGAGCGCGGTCTTCGGCTACACCGGCATGATCGACGTGTCGGCCCGGGGCGAGGGCCGGCGCACCTGGAAGGCGGGCAGCTGGCTGGGCAAGTCCTTCGACACCTTCGCGCCCGTGGGGCCCTGCATCGCCACGCTGGACGAGATCCCCAACCCCAACGACGTCCACGTGCAGTTCTGGGTGGACGGCCAGCTTCGCCACAACTACAACACCGACGACATGGAGCATCTGGTCCCCGAGCTCGTGGAATTCGCCTCCGCCATCATGACGCTCAACTCGGGCGATCTCATCGCCTGCGGCACCAACCACGAGGGCCTCGGGCCGCTGCAGGACGGCGAGGTGGTGGACTTCGAGATCCACAGGATCGGGCGCATGCGCCTGCACGTGCGCGACCCGCTCAAGCGCACGTGGGAGAAGGGCATCTACATGGGCGCCGACTCGACCCACCCGGACGCCGTCACGCGCAACCGGCCGCGGGCCTCGGCCTGACGGTGGAGGCTTCACCAACCCCGGTCGATCAGCAGCGCGTGCGGCGGGCCCGCACCGGCCTCATCGCGCACGACCCGACGCGCGCGCTGCCGGGATACACGCTGTTCACGCCGATGCTCGGCGACGGCACCGTGTATCTCATCGACATGCGGGGGGAGGTCGTCCACACCTGGCGCCTGCCCTACCGCCCCGGTCTCTACGGCTACTTGCTCGACAACGGACATCTCTTCTACTCGGGCAAGGTGATGCACGACCTGGACCGCTTCGAGGCCTGGGCCCGCTTCAAGGCCGGCGCCGCGCTCGAAGTCGACTGGGAGGGCAAGACCGTCTGGGAGGTCAACCATCCCGATCATCACCACGACGCCCGCAAGCTGCGCAACGGCAACGTCGTGCTCCTGTGCCTGCGTCCGCTGGCCCGGGACCTGGCGGCGCGGGTGCGGGGCGGGCAGGCGGGCACCGAAGTCCGGGGGACGATGTACGCGGATTACCTCCTCGAGGTGACGACGGAGGGCGCCATCGTCTGGGAATGGCGGAGCTGGGAGCACCTCGACGTGGCCACCGAGATCATCACCCCCCAGGACCGCCGCGAGGAGTGGACGCACGCCAACACCGTCGCCGAGCTGGCCGACGGCAATCTCGTGGTCAGCTTCCGGAACATCTCCACCGTCGTCATCGTCGATCGCCGCACCGGCGCCATCGTCTGGAAGCTCGGCA
>JBOHPM010000526.1:0-2725 GCA_050731715.1 Candidatus Rokuibacteriota bacterium | reverse complement strand
GGCTGGGCCTGGAGGGCCGCCTCGAGGACCGCGTCTACGTCGTGTACGTCTCGCCGCTCCGGGCGCTGAACAACGACATCGAGAAGAATCTGCGTGAGCCCCTGGCCGGGATCCGGGCCGCGGCCGCGGCCGACGGTCTCCGGCTCCCCGAGGTGCGTGTGGCGGTGCGCACCGGCGATACCCTCGCACCCCAGCGCCAGGCCATGACGCGACGGCCGCCGCACGTGCTGATCACCACCCCCGAGTCGCTCTACATCCTGCTCACCGCCGAGCGCTTCCGCCCGGCCCTGGCCCAGGCGCGTTTCGTCATCGTGGACGAGGTGCACGCCCTGATGGGCAGCAAGCGCGGCGCGCACCTGGGCCTGTCCCTCGAGCGCCTGCAGGCCCTGGTCGAGGCCGGCCCGACGGGGAGGCGGCCCCAGCGGATCGGATGTTCGGCCACCGTGCGGCCGGTGGAGGACGCCCGGGCCTTCCTCACCGGGGCCGGCGGCGCTGACGCGGTCGTCATCGACGCCGGCTTCTCACGCGACCTCGACCTCGAGGTCACGGCCCCGGTGGACGACTTCCTGACGAGCCCCAGCGACACGATCTGGGACGCCGCGCTCCAGCAGATCGTCGAGCTCGTCGACGCCCACCGCACCACGCTGGTCTTCGCCCAGAGCCGGCGGGCGGCCGAGCGCCTGGCCCGCGACCTCGATGACCGGATCGGTGGTGGGCGGGTGGCCGCCCATCACGGCTCGCTCTCCCGCCGGGCGCGGCTGGAGGCCGAGGAGCGGCTCAAGGCCGGCGAGCTGAAGGCCCTGGTGGCCACCTCGTCGCTGGAGCTGGGGATCGACGTGGGAGCGATCGACCTGGTCGTCCAGGTCCAGTCACCGCGGAATATTGCTGCCGCCCTGCAGCGCGTGGGCCGGGCCGGCCACCAGCTCTCGCGCGTCTCCAGGGGCCGGATCATCGTCACCCGGGGCGAGGAATTGATGGAGGCGGCGGCGGTGGCGCGCTCGATCCGTGAGCGCACGCTCGACCGCCTCACCATGCCCGAGGCTCCTCTCGACGTGCTGGCCCAGCAGATCGTCGCGGCGGTCGCGGCCGAGTCGATCGGGGTCGAGACGCTCTACGCCCGGTTCCGTCAGGCGGCCTCCTACCGATCGCTCACCCGCGACGACTTCGTGAGCGTCGTGCGGGCCCTCGCCGAGCCCCTGCCGGCCGAGGTCAAGGGCGTGGCCCCGCGGATCCTCTGGGACCGCGTCAACGACCGGCTCCACGCGCGCCGGGGAAGCCGATTCCTCGCCCTCACCTCCGGCGGGACCATTCCCGACGCCGGCCTCTACGACGTCTTCGTGGCGGACACCGACCTGAAGGTTGGCACCCTCGACGAGGAGTTCGTCACCGAGAGCTTGCCCGGCGACGTGTTCCTGCTGGGTTCCAACGCCTGGCGGATCGTCAAGGTACGGGCCAACCGGGTCCTCGTCGAGGACGCCCAGGGCATGTCGCCCACCATCCCGTTCTGGAAGGGCGAGCATCCCTCGCGCTCCTGGGACCTCGGTCTGGCCGTGGGGCGGCTCCGGCGCGACGCCGCCGACCGGCTGGACGCCCCCGACTTCGCGGCGTGGGCCGCGGCCGAATGCGGCCTCGATCGGCGCGCGGCGGCCGCCATGCGGGCCTGGCTCGTGAAGGCCGGCGAGGTCCTTGACGGCGTCCCCGACGACCGCGGGATCGTCGTGGAATCCTTCGCCGACGAGATGGGTGGCCGCCACGCCATGATCCACTCGGTCTTCGGCATGCGTGTCAACGGGGCGTGGGGCATGGCCCTGCGCGAGAAGGTGCGCCGCCTCTTCGGCCTCGTCGCCGAGGCCAGCCACGTGGACGACGGCATTCTGCTGTCCTTCGCCCCCGGCCAGGTGCCGCCCTCGCCGGAGCGGCTGGTGACGCTGGTCGCTCCCGAGGAGCTGGATGCGCTGCTGGGCCGGGCGCTCATCGGCTCCCCGCTGTTCGGCACGCGGTTCCGTCACGCCGCCGTGCGCGCGCTCTTCATCCCACGAACCCAGGGCGGTGAGCGCGTGCCCGCCTATCTGCTCAGGCTCAAGGCCGACGCGCTCATGGAGTCGGTGGGCGGGCAGGCGGAGTTCCCCATCGTGGCGGAGACCTTGCGGGAGTGCTTCACCGACGCGTTCGACGTGCCGCGCCTCAAGCGCCTGCTGGAGCGGCTGCACGACGGGGAGATGTGGACGCGTCATGTGGACGCGGCCCTTCCCTCACCCTTCGTCTATCCGCTGCTGCTCGCCTGGGACTGGGCGTACCTGGACGCCGGCCACGCCGAGGAGCGGCGCAGCGACGCGGTGGTGATGCGCAAGGCCTGGAGCGCGGCGGCCGGCCCGCTCCGGCCCGACATCGTGGCGGCGGTGGAGGCCGACCTGGGCAAGACCACGCCCGAGCGGAGGGCCCGCGATGCCAACGAGCTGGCCGCGATCCTCGACGACCTCGGCGACCTGACCGACGACGAGGTCGCCGCCCGCGTGGCCGGCGCGCCCGAGCCGCTGATCGCGGCGCTCGCGGCGGAGGGCCGGGTCACCAGCATCTCGCCGGGCGGACGGCGTGCCTGGATCCCGGCCACCGACGCGGGCCTCTACGACGCGCTCGCCACCGACGAGGGCCTGGAGCGTGTGGCCCTGCGCACGCTGCGCACCCGGGGCCCGCTGACGCCCGCGTGGCTCGTCGAGCGCTACGG
>JBOHPM010000525.1:0-2730 GCA_050731715.1 Candidatus Rokuibacteriota bacterium | reverse complement strand
GTGGCGCTCGACGAGGTCGCGCACCAGGCTGATATCATCCGCCTCGGTCAGCGGCTCCAGCTCGACCATGCCGGGATTGCAGCGGCGTGGGAAGTCCCCGTCGAGGTCCAGGACGTAGGCGAGCCCGCCCGACATGCCGGCGGCGAAATTGCGTCCGGTGCGGCCCAGAATCAGCACCCGGCCGCCCGTCATGTACTCGCAGCCGTGGTCGCCCACACCCTCCACCACCGCGTGCACGCCGGAGTTGCGGACGGCGAAGCGCTCGCCGGCCACGCCGCGCACGTACGCCTCGCCGCTGGTGGCGCCGTAGAGGGCTACGTTGCCGATGATGATGTTCGCTTCGGCGAGGAAGGTCGATGCCCGCGGCGGGTACACGGCCAGCTTGCCGCCCGACAGGCCCTTGCCCCAATAGTCGTTGGCGTCGCCCTCCAGCACCATCGTGATCCCGCGGGGGACGAAGGCTCCGAAGCTCTGGCCAGCCGAGCCGGTGAGGTGCAGCCGCACGGTATCGTCGGTCAGGCCCTCGCCCCCCCAGCGGCGCGTGATCTCGTAACCCAGGGTGGTCCCCACCGTGCGGTGCACGTTGCGGATGGGCAGGGAGCGGGTCACGGGCTTGCCGTGCTCGATGGCCTCGCGGCATGCCGGGATGAGGGTGGTGGCGTCGAGCGACCGCTCGAGGCCGTGGTCCTGTTCGCGGACCTTGTGACGGGGCACGTCGGGCCCCAGCGGCGGCTGGTACAGGATGGCCGACAGATCGAGGCCGCGGGCCTTCCAGTGATCGACGGCCGGCGCGATGCCGAGCCGGTCGACGCGACCGATCATCTCGTCCATCGTCCGGAAGCCGAGCCGGGCCATGTGCTCCCGAACTTCCTGGGCCAGGAAGCGGAAGAAGTTCACGACGTGCTCCGGCTTCCCGGCGAAGCGACGGCGGAGCTCGGGGTCCTGGGTGGCGATGCCGACCGGGCAGGTGTTGAGATGACAGACCCGCATCATGATGCAGCCGAGCACGACCAGGGGAGCCGTCGAGAACCCGAACTCCTCGGCCCCCAGCAGGGCGGCGATCACGACGTCACGCCCCGTTTTCATCTGACCGTCCACCTGCACGGTGATGCGGTCGCGGAGCTTGTTCATGACGAGGACCTGCTGGGTCTCGGCCAGGCCGAGCTCCCAGGGGACACCTCCGTGCTTGATCGAGGTGAGGGGCGAGGCCCCGGTACCGCCATCGTGGCCGGAAATGAGGACCACGTCCGAGAAGGCCTTGGCCACGCCCGCGGCCACCGTGCCCACGCCGACCTCGGCCACCAGCTTCACGTGCACGCGCGCCTGGGGGTTGGCGTTCTTCAAGTCGTGGATGAGCTGCTTGATGTCCTCGATGGAGTAGATGTCGTGGTGCGGGGGTGGCGAGATCAGCCCCACGCCGGGCGTGGCGAACCGAACCTTGGCGATCCACGGGTAGACCTTGGGACCTGGCAACTGGCCGCCCTCGCCGGGCTTGGCGCCCTGGGCCATCTTGATCTGGAGATCATCGGCGTTGACGAGGTATTCACTGGTGACGCCGAAGCGGCCGGAAGCGATCTGCTTGACCGCGCTGCGTCGCCAGTCACCGTTGGGATCGCGCCGGTAGCGCGCGGCGTCTTCGCCGCCCTCCCCTGTGTTGGACTTGCCGCCGATCCGGTTCATGGCGATGGCCAGGGTCTCGTGGGCCTCCTGGCTGATGGACCCGTAGGACATGGCGCCGGTGGCGAAGCGCCGAAAGATGGCCTCGACCGGCTCGACCTCCTCCAGCGCGATCGGGGTCTCGGCGGCCTTGAGCTGCATGAGCCCCCGCAGGGTGGCCCGGCGGCGGCTCTGATCGTCGACGAGCTTCGTGTACTCCTTGAACTGCACGTAGTGTCCGGAGCGGGTGGCGTGCTGGAGACGGGCGATCATGTCGGGATTGACCATGTGGTGCTCGCCATCGCGCCGCCATTGGTACTCGCCGCCCCAGTCGAGCTCGGGCGGGCCGACCGGCCGCTCGGGGAAAGCCTGCGCGTGGCGGCGCTGGACCTCCTCGTGGATCACCTCGATGCCAATGCCAGCTACCCGGGAAGCGGTGCCGGTGAAATAGCGGTCGACGACGGTCCGGTTGAGCCCGATGGCCTCGAAGATCTGGGCCCCGCAGTAGCTCTGCAGCGTCGAGATCCCCATCTTGGCCATCACCTTGAGGATGCCCTTGTTCAGGGCCTTGATGTAGCTCCTCACCGCTTTCGCGTGGTCGACGCCGGTCAGGAGCCCCTCGCGGATCATGTCGTCGAGGGTCTCGAACGCCACCCAGGGGTTGACGGCGCCGGCGCCGTACCCGATGAGCAGACACATGTGGTGGACCTCGCGGGCATCTCCGGTCTCGACCACGAGCCCGCAGCGGGTCCGCTCGCCTTGGCGCACGAGGTGGTGGTGGACCGCGGCGGTGGCCAGCAGGCTGGGGATGGCCGCGCGGGCCTGGCCCACCCCACGGTCGGAGAGGATGATGATGCTGGCGCCCTCGGCGATGGCCTGGCTGGCCCGATGCTGAAGCTCGGCCACCGCCCGCTCGAGCCCGGCCGCGCCCTCGGTCGGGTCGTAGAGCATGGGCAGGGTGACCGCCTTGAAGCCGTGCACGGCCACGTGGGTGAGCTTGGCCAGGTCCTCGTTGGAGAGCACGGGATCGGGCAGGGCGATCTGCCGGCAGGACTGGGGCTCGGGTGACAAGAG
>JBOHPM010000524.1:0-2732 GCA_050731715.1 Candidatus Rokuibacteriota bacterium | reverse complement strand
ACGGCAAGGAGCGGGAGACCACGCGGCGCTCAGGCGAGCGCACGCACATCACGAGGACCGAGATCGAACCTACCGCGTCAGCGGTTTAGTTCAACTAGAATTCGGCGCCGGGATAGGCTGGTCTGCGTATTGCCGCAAATGCTGCGGGCGGCTGCAGCCTGCCGGGGAATCCAGTTAACTCGCGCGCGCTCTCTTTGTCCCTGTCTTTCAAAGCTTTTCGTGTCGGTGGAGCTTTGCTGCACGATCTGGATAGGCTGCAGGACCCTGCAGCCTATCCCGTCGCGTTTACATTCAGACACAGCAAGCGAAGTCATGGCGCGAACATCTGGTCCGCCGGGCTGCGCACGGCGGCAGGGCCACGGTTGAGGACGTGCGTATAGATCATGGTGGTGGTGACGTCGCGGTGGCCCAGCAGCTCCTGCACGGTGCGGATGTCGTAGCCGGCCTCGAGCAGGTGCGTCGCGAACGAGTGGCGAAAGGTGTGGGGAGTGGCACGCTTGGCGATCCCGGCCCGTCGGACGGCGCCCTTCACGGCGCGCTGCAGGACCGACTCGTGCAGGTGGTGCCGGCGCACCTGGCCGGTCTGGCGGTCCCGATAGACACGTGTGGCAGGGAAGACCCACTGCCGGACCCATTCCCGGTCGGCGTTCGGATACTTCCTGAGCAGGGCGGTTGGGAGGGCCACCCAGCCCGCCCCTGCTGCCAGATCGTCTCGGTGCTGGGCCTGGACGGCCGCGAGAGGTGCCGGCCGAGGTCCCCTTTGGCGACGGCCGGGAGCATCGTGACCCGATCCTTGTCGCCCTTGCCGCCCCGGACGACGATCTGGTTTGTCGCGAAGTCGACGTCCTGGATCCGGAGGCGACAGCACTCGAGTAGCCGCAGACCGGCCCCGTAAAGCAGGCAGGCCATCAGCCGGGGCGCGCCCTCGAGCCGTTCGAGCACGGCCCGGATCTCCTCGCGGGTGAGCACGATCGGAAGTCGGACAGGGCGCTTGGCCCGCACGATCCCATCGAGCCAGGGGAGATCGACCTCCAGAACGTCGCGGTACAGAAACAGGAGCGCGCTGAGGGCCTGGTTCTGGGTGGAAGCAGCCACCCGGCCGTCAACTGCCAGTGAGGTGAGAAACGCCGTCACCTCCGGTGCGCCCATCTCGGCTGGGTGGCGCTTGCCGTGAAAGACGATGAAACGGCGGATCCAGGCGACATAACAGGCTTCAGTGCGACGGCTGTAGTGGTGTGAGCGGATGGCCGCGCGTACCCGATCGAGGAGGCGCGGCTTCGGTGGATCGGTAGGTCCGGGGGCGACGGTCTCACGCACGACGGCCCAGCGCCCGGAGTCGGGTTCGACCGGGTAGGTCATGGGCCCGCTCGATCGCAGAAGGGCCGCGTTTACCGCCTCCTTTCGCTGGCGTCAGCACTATAGCCGACGTGCCGGACGCCGACAATGCTCGCGTCGGTGTATCCAGTCGAAGACTTTGCTAGCCCGCCGTGTCGCAATCTGCTTGCATCTCTGGCGGCGCTCCTATAGAGATACACCCGTGGCGCGTGCGCACGCGCTGAGCTTCGATCGGGGCTCGCTGCGGCTCGACGCGCCGGCGACAGCGCGAGTGCCGCCCTACTTCGTTTGGGACGAGCGGGTCAGCGCCTGGCGCACGGCGGCCGTCAACCACTTCCGCCTCTGCGAGGACGCGGCGACCTACCGGCTCCCTCTCGCCGATCAGGCCTCGCGGTTCTTCCCGGCCCCGACGCTCAGGGAAGCCCTGCCCGCGCTCCGCCCCGACCAGCACATGGCGATCGAGGCGTGGGAGAGGGCAGGCGGTCGCGGCGTGATCGTCAAGCCCACCGGCACCGGCAAGACCGAGATCGCGCTCGCCATCATGGCCAGCCACCAGGCGCCGACGCTCGTGGTCGCCCCGCTCCGCGACCTCATGTACCAGTGGCAGCGCCGCATCAAGAAGGGGCTGGGGTTCGAGGCGGGCGTGCTGGGCGACGGGCGGCAGGAGGTCTGGCCCATCACGGTCACGACGTACGACAGCGCCTGGATCCACATGAAGGAGATCGGCAATCGCTACCGGCTGATCGTGTACGACGAGGCCCACCACCTGCCCGGACCCGTCCAGCATGAGAGCGCGCTGGACTGTCTGGCGCCGCTCAGGCTCGGGCTCAGCGCGACGCCCTGGCGGGCCGACGGCCGGGACGCGATGCTGGCCGAGCTGATCGGGCCGGTCGTCTACCAGGAGGACCTGAACCAGGCCCGCGGCCGCACGGTGGCCGACTACCTGATCGTTCGGGTGCCGATCTACCTCGCCGAGGAGGAGCAGGTGGAGTTCGACGAGCTGTCGCGGAGCATCCGTCAGTACGTGGCGGCGCGCCGGCGCGAGGAAGGCGCCTTCGAGTGGGCGGAGATGGCCCGGCGCTCGCGTACGGACCCCCAGGCCCGCGAGATCCTCCGCCGTTGGCGCCGCAAGCTGGCCATCGTCAACCGCTCGACCGAGAAGCTGCGCGTTCTCGAGGATATCCTCCGCCTGCACCCCGACGAGCCCTGCGTGGTCTTCACCGCGTCGAACCGGATGGCGTTGGACGTCTCGGCGCGGTTCCTGATCCCCGCCCTCACCGCCCACTCCGACAAGCACGAGCGCAATCGCGTCCTGGACGCGTTTGCCACCGGGCGCATCAAGGCGCTGGCCGCCTGCGAGGTCCTCAACGAGGGCTGGGACGCACCGGCCGTGAAAG
>JBOHPM010000523.1:0-2734 GCA_050731715.1 Candidatus Rokuibacteriota bacterium | reverse complement strand
CCCCCCTGCCGCTCACGAGCCTGACCGAGCAGCTCACCGTGGCCACGGTGGCCGCCGGGCACGGCGGCGAGGACATCGCGGCCATCATCACCACGCTGGAGCGTTTGGCCGGCATCGGGCGCTGACGATGGCGGGGGACCCGATGAGAGTCGGGTCGGTGGTATCGTAGGGAGCGCCATGCCGCCGCGCTCCGCTGCCCGCACCGTGTACGAGACGCCGCGCGTCGCCCCGCAGCCGGGCGAGACGGTCGTCACCAGCACCTGTGGGCACAATTGCGGGGGGCGTTGCGTCGTCAACGCCCACGTGCGCGACGGGCGCCTCGTCAAGATCAGCACCGACCCCCGCAAGTGGACGCCGGAGGTGCCGCCGCTGCACGCCTGCGTACGCGGCTTCGGCCAGGTCGAGCGCGTGAACCACCCGGATCGGCTCCTGCATCCCCTGCGGCGTACCGGGCCGCGCGGCTCGGGACAGTTCGAGCGGATCTCCTGGGACACGGCGCTCGACACCGTCGCCCGAGAGATGCGGCGCGTGCGCGACACCTACGGCCCCGCCGCCATCCTCGACTGCTCGCGCACCGGCAGCCTCTCCATGCTCCACAGCCGGGCCACGGTGCAGCGCCTGCTGCACATGTTCGGCGGCTGCACGGAGCTCTGGTCCAACGTGTCGTCGGAGGCCGAGGTGTTCGCGGTCCGCATGACCTACGGGGCCCACGCCGACTACAAGAGCGCGGGCCGGGAGCCGATCGACTACGTCAACTCGCGCCTGATCGTCATGTGGGGCTGGAGCCCCGCCGACGGCACCTTCGGCACCGGCACCCTGCAGTACCTCAAGTGGGCGAAGAAACGGGGCGTGCGGATGATCTGCGTGGACCCGCGGGTCACGCGCTCCAGCCACGAGCTGGCCGACGAGCACCTCTTCATCCGCCCCTCCACCGACGCCGCCGCGCTCATCGCGATGGCCTTCGTGATCGCCAGCGAGGGACTACAAGATCAGGCCTACCTGGACCGTCACGTGCTGGGCTTCGACGAGGACCATCTGCCGCCGGGCGCGCCGGCGGGCGCTTCCTATCTGGCCTACCTCCGAGGCGAGCCCGACGGGATCAGGAAGACGCCCGAGTGGGCCGCGGCCATCACCGGCATGCCGGCCGCCACGATCCGGAGGCTCGCCATCGAGTTCGCGACGACGAAACCGGCGGCCATGCACTGCGGGTATGCCCCGGGGCGGACGATTCACGGCGAGCAGTTCCACCGGGCGGCCTACGCGCTGGCCGCCATGACGGGCAACGTGGGGATCGCCGGCGGCAACTCCGGCACCAGCAACGGGGCCACCGGGCGCTACGGCATCCGCTCGCTCCCGGTGGGCACGAACCCGGCGGGGGCGCGGGTGGCGACCCCCCTCATGGCCGACCTGCTCGAGCGCGGCCGGGCCGGCGGCTATCCGGCCGACATCAGGATGATCTACTCGGCGGCCGGCGATCTATTCAACCAGCTCCCCAACGTCGGCAAGACCCTGGCCGCCGCCGAGCGTCTCGAGTTCATGGTGGTCCACGACCACTTCCTGACCCCGACGGCGAAGTATGCCGATATCCTGCTGCCGGCCACGACCTTCTGGGAGCGCAACGACGTCCATACCCCGTGGGCGGGCGCCGGCCACTACGCGATCTTCATGAAACAGGCGATCGCCCCTATGGGCGAGTGCCGCAACGACCTCGACATCTGCACCGCCCTGGCGGCCCGCCTCGGCATCCGTGGCTACAACGACAAGACCGAGGAGGAGTGGCTGCGCGAGCTGACGCGCGACGCCATCGACGACTTCGAGACGTTCCGCGAGCAGGGCCTGGCGCGCATGCCGGCGCCCGAGGACGCCGTGGCCTTCGCCCGGGAGATTCGGGAGCCCGAGGCCCATCCCTTCTCGACGCCGTCAGGCAAGATCGAGATCTACTCGCTAACGCTGGCCGCCCGGCCTGATCCCTACGGCCTGGGCCCGATCCCGCCGATCCCCACGTGGATTCCTGACGATGGCGAAGGGGAGGGCGCCCTGGGCTATCCGCTGCGCCTGGTGTCGCCGAAGTCGCGGGCCCGGACGCACTCCATCCACGACAACCAGCCGATCCTCATGCGCGCGGACCGCGACGACGTGTGGATCAACACGGCCGACGCCACCGCCCGCGCCATCGCCGACGGCCAGCGCGTCCGCGTCTTCAACGCCCGCGGCGAGACCGTGCTCCCCGCCCGGGTGACCGACCGTATCGCCCCCGGCGTCGTCTCGATCAAGGAGGGCGTGTGGTTCTCGCTCGACGCCGGCGGCCGGGACACCCGCGGTTGCGCGAACGTCCTGACCCTCGACCGGGCATCGCCAGCCGCCGCGGCCACGTTCAACACCTGCTTCGTCGACGTCGCGCCGGCGGGCCCCGCCGGCCGGGTGGCGCCGGAGGGTCCGGACCCGGGCTAGGCCCGATCGGGCTGGTCGGACACGGGAGCGACGCTGGCCGCCAGTCGCCGCCCCAGCGATCTCCGGATCAGCGGCGAGAGCAGCATGAGCACGGCCAGCGCCAGCAGCGTGGCCGCGATGGGTCGCTCCAGAAAGACCATGAAGTCCCCGCGCGAGTAGATCAACGCCCGCCGCAGCGACGCCTCCAGCTGGGGACCCAGGATCATGGCCAGCACCAGCGGAGCCGGCTCGAACTCGAGCTTCCGCATGAGGTACCCGAGCACGCCGAAGATCACGGTGAAGC
>JBOHPM010000522.1:0-2743 GCA_050731715.1 Candidatus Rokuibacteriota bacterium | reverse complement strand
TGGATCAGCGAGTAGGTGTGGATCATCTCGAGCGCGCACGCCGTGGGCAGGACGGTCTCGGCGTGGCCGCCCACGGCCTCGGCCCCGGCGATGGCCAGGATGGGTCGCAGGCGCTTGCCACCGGCCAGCACGCTGTAGCGCATGGCGCGGTGGACGGCGGGGGGCGGCATGTCCTCGGCCGGCAGCCACCGCTCGAGCCCCCCTTCGACCAGGGCCCGGCGCTCGTCGAGGTAGCGCTTGAGGTCGACCACGCTCACCGCTCGCTCTCGCTCTCCCACCCCGTGAAGGGCTGCGTTCCCAGCGCGCCTGCCTCATCCTTGGCCAGGATCTCGACCTTCCGCTCGGCCTCGTCCAGGTACCGGGTGCAGCGCCGGGCCAGGCCGATGCCCTCCTCGAACACCCGCAAGGATTCCTCCAGGGGCAGGTTGCCGGACTCCAGCGCGCTCACGATCTGCTCGAGGCGGGCCAGGCAGTCTTCAAACTTGAGGTCGCTCATCGCGCTCCCTCGCCCGCTCCACGCGGCAGTCGAGGCTTCCCTCGTGGAGCAGCACGTTCAGGGGGTCTCCCGGCTGCATCTCTCGTGCCGCCCGGACGATCCGCCCGTCGGCCGCCCGGGTCAGGCTGTAGCCGCGGCCGAGCACGGCCAGCGGCGACAGCGAGTCCAGCCGTCCCACCGCGCCGGCCAGTCGGTGCTGGCCCTGCACCAGGCGCCGGCTCATCGCCCCGGTGAGCTGGGCCTCCGCGCGCTCCAGCCGGTGGCGGTCGGCGCGCAGCCGCACGAACGGGCTGGCCGCGCGCAGGCGCGCGCCGAGGAGCTCCACGCGATGCTCGGCCCGCCGGTGAGCGCCGCGCCCGGCGTGGTGCAGGCGGTTCTGCAGCTCGTCGACCCGGCGGACCAGGTCGCGCAGGGGGCGGGCCATCGCGCGCTGCATCCGGGACCGCACGAGCTCGAGCGACTCGACGACGGCAGCCTTCTCGCGCACCACCAGCTCGGCCGCCGCCGACGGCGTGGGCGCGCGCAGGTCGGCCGCGAAGTCGGCGATGGTGACGTCCACCTCGTGGCCCACCGCCGAGATCACCGGCACCTTGGAGGCGGCGATGGCGCGCGCCACCGCCTCCTCGTTGAAGGCCCAGAGATCCTCCAGCGAGCCACCCCCGCGGCCCACGATGATCACGTCCACTTCGCCGACGGCGTTGAGCGCGGCGATGCCCTCCACGATCTCTCCGGCCGCGCCGTCGCCCTGGACCCGGCAGGGCGCGATGACGATGTGCAGCCCGGCGAACCGCCGCCCGATAATCCGCAAGATGTCGCGGATGGCAGCGCCGCTCGGCGAGGTCACGATACCGATCTTGCGCGGGAAGCGCGGCAGCGGACGCTTGCGCGCCGCCTCGAACAGGCCCTCCGCCCCCAGCCGCGCCTTGAGCTGCTCGAAGGCGAGCTGGAGCGCGCCCAGGCCGCGCGGCTCCAGCAGCTCTACCACGAGCTGGTACTCACCGCGCTGGACGTAGACCTCCAGGCTGCCGAAGGCCAGGACGTGCTGGCCGTCGCCCGGCTCGAAGCGGAGCCGGCGCAGCCGGGTGCGGAAGAGGACGGCGCGCAGCTGGGCCGTCTCGTCTTTCAGCGTGAAGTAGGCGTGGCCCGAGCCGTAGAAGCGGAAGTTGGAGATCTCGCCTTCCACCCAGACCGCGGGGAAGCGCTCCTCGACGACGCCCCGGAGCTGCTCGGTGAGCTGGGTGACCGTCATCACCGCCCGCGGCGTGCTCATGCCGCGCCCCCCACCCCCGTCGCCGGCGCCGGCACCCACTCGTCGCGGGCCGGGGTCGAACAGCGCCCTTGAGCGGCGACGTTACCGCGGCAGCGGCTCAACATCTACCTCGACCGCCGCCCGCTCGAACGGCTTGTTAGACGCGCCGACTTTGCTACACGCAGCAAGCCGTCCAAGGCCTCGTTCACAGCGTCCGAAGTCGGGAATGCTGCCGCATTTTCGGGGCTGAGGACGACGATGTTTGATCCACTCGCCAAAAAGCGAGCGTATTTTCCGCGTGTAAAACCGGCGGGAAAGTCGGAACGCTTGTATGACCGGCGAAGCTCATTCTTGCCGTGGGATCTAGGCTTCCTCATAAAGCCGACGTTCTGGGCGAGCCCAGCCGCGGACGGTCTGATGGCCGCCGACGGCGTGGTCGCGCCCACCCTCTGCCCACCCCGCCACCGGGACGCGTTCATCGCGCGAGCTGGCGCTCGGCGGCGCGCAGCGTGTTCTTCATCAGCATGGCGACCGTCATCGGGCCAACCCCGCCGGGCACCGGCGTCACCGCGTGGGCGCGAGCGGCGACCGAGGCGAAGTCGACGTCTCCGACGAGCTTGCCCGTCGGCAGCCGGTTGATGCCCACGTCGATCACCCACGCGCCGGGCTTGACCATGTCCCCGGTGATCGTGGCCGGGCGGCCGGCCGCCACGCAGAGCACATCGGCCCGCCGCGTGTGCTCGGTGAGGTCACGGGTGCGGGTGTGGCACGTGGTGACCGTGGCGTGGCGCGCCAGGAGCAGCTGGGCCAGAGGCTTGCCGACGAGCCGGGAGCGACCGACCACGACCGCCTCGGCCCCTTTTAGCTCGGCCCCGTAGTGATCCAGGATCTCCAGGCAACCCGCCGGGGTGCAGGGCACCAGGCCCGGCTCGCCGGCCAGGAGCCGGCCGAGGTTGGCCGGGGTGAGCCCGTCGACATCCTTGTCGGGCGCGATGGCG
>JBOHPM010000521.1:0-2746 GCA_050731715.1 Candidatus Rokuibacteriota bacterium | reverse complement strand
GTGGGTCTGGCCAAGTCGTACGCCGAGAAGCTGGGGACGGTCCTACCCGCCAAGAAGGTCGCCCGCTATCTGCAAATCGAGCGAAAGATCCGCTCGGCCCTGCGCTATGAGCTGGCGGACGGTATCCCGCTGGTGAAATAAGCCGTGAGCACGCCGCCCTCCGACGACATCCCGCTCATCGACAGCATCCTGCACCCGTCCGACTTCTCGGAGGCGAGCGAGGTGGCCTTCGCCCACGCCCTCAAGGCGGCGCTGATCGCCCGATCTCGCCTCACCCTCTTCCACGTCTCGGCGGATGGCGACGCCGAGTGGACCGACTTTCCTGGCGTTCGCCAGACGCTGGAGCGCTGGGGCCTGCTGCCGCCCAACAGTCCCCGCTCGGCCGTCCCCAGCCTCGGGATCGATGTCGACAAGATCATTGCGCGTGAACGCAACCCCGTGTCGGCCGTGCTCCGCTACCTCGACACGCATCCGGTTGACCTCATCGTCCTCGCGACACACCAACACGAGGCCCACACGCCGTGGTTCCGCACGTCCGTCGCAGAGCCGGTCGCGCGCAGGTCGGGTCAGGCCACGCTCTTCGTGCCCGCCGGTATGAGGGGCTTCGTCTCCGTCCAGGATGGCTCGGTATCGCTCCAGAGCATCCTGGTTCCCGTCGCCCGCACACCGCGGGCGCAACCCGCGGTGACCGCGGCCGCCCGACTGGTCAGTCGGCTCGCGCGCCCCGCCGGAACGGTCACCCTGCTGCACGTCGGGGCGACCGGGGATATGCCAGCCGTGAACACTCCCGACGTCCCCGGCTGGCAGTGGAACCGAATCACGACCAGCGGCGACGTCGTCGAAGCGATTCTCGACACCGCCCAGAGTCGCCGGGCCGACCTCGTCGTGATGACCACCAGCGGGCGGGACAGTTTCCTCGATGCGCTCCGGGGCAGCCACAGCGAGCGGATCCTCCGCCGGGCGCCCTGTCCGCTGCTGGTGATCCCCGAGGCGGACTGACCTCGACGCGGGGCGAACCGTCACCAGACCCGGAAGCCGGGCGTGGTGAGCGGGGTGGTGGCGACGAGCCTGACCAGCGTCGGCCCGTAGGCCACGACGATCAGGATCGCCGCCAGGACCAGCCACGGTCGCCAGCGGTCCAGAAAGACGGGGGCCTGATTCGATCCCGACAGCGCCTCCGAGAACTCGAGGGCCGGCTGCTCGGCGCGGCGTGACGCCGTGACCGTGAGCACCAGGTTGAGGAAGTAGAGCAGGGCGCTGACGAAGAGCAGGGTGCCCCCGATTCCCACCAGGGGTAGCAGCGTCTTCCAGTCCGGCTGCATGTAGGAGACCTGGCTGATCATGGTCCGGCGTGGCATTCCCCGGAGCCCGAGCTCGTGCAGCGTCGGGGAGAAGATCATCATGCCCGCGAACCAGAGCCAGACCTGGCCCAGGGCAAGTCGGGGGCTCCAGAGCGGGCGCCCGGCCACGTGTGGCACCAGCCAGTACGTGATGCCCATGAACGTGAGGGTGACCGCCGTGCCGATCGTGAGGTGCAGGTGCCCGACGATGTAGGCCGTGTTGTGCACGACCAGGTTCACGTTGAACGACGCGTTGATCAGTCCGCCGATGCCCCCGAAGGCGAAGAGCACCATGGCCAGGACCTGCGCGGCCACGGAGGGGTCACCCCAGGGAAGCTTGCGGAACCAGGCCACCCAGCCCGTGCCTCCGCGCGCCCGGCCGCCGGTCTCGAGGGACGCCACGACGTTGAAAAACGTGAGCAGGCTCGGGAAGAAGACGGCGAAGGTGAGGAGCGCGTGCAGGAGCTTCCAGCCCTGGTGGATGCCGGGATCCGCGTACTGATGATGGATGCCGATCGGCGTGGACAGGATCAGGAACAGAATGAACGCCGTCCGCGCCATCGGGTCGCTGAAGAGCCTGCCGCCGACCTGCCGCGGCACCAGCGTGTACCAGGAGACGTAGGCGGCCAGCAGCCAGAAGTACACGATCGGGTGGCCCGTGAACCAGAACAGCGTCCGGGCCAGCAGCGCGTCGGTGCCACTGAGCAGGCCCAGCGACCAGGGGATGATCATGAAGAGCATCTCGGCGGCCAGGCCCAGGGAGGCGATCGTCCACATCACGAAGGTGACGAGCGACATGAACGCCGGCAGCGGGGTGAAGCCCCCGGGGTGTTGCCGGCGCCAGGCGCGCCAGGTAAGGACCAGATTCAGCGTGACCAGCCAGGTTCCGGCCACGACCAGCGTGAGGCCGACGTAGAAGGCCCAGTGGGCCTTGAGGGGCGGGTAGAAGGTGAACATCACCGTGGCCGCGTTGCCGACCAGCGGGACGGCGGACAGGACCAGTCCCGCCGTCATCATCCAGAAGGTTAGCCACCCCAGGCGGGCATGGGCCAGCGGCATGCCGAGCGACCGGCTGAGGACGAACGGCAGGAAGCCGCAGATGAAGAACGTGGTCCACACGAGCGCGTTGAGGACACCGTGGATCGAGAGGCTGTGGTAGTGGGAGCGGACGACCGGCGCCAGCGCCGGATAGACCTCCACGCCCGCGTACTCCAGTGCCTGGAAGAGGCCGGTGACCACGCCGCCGAACAGGGCGACGAGGGCCACGATCAAATTGGCGGCGGCCAGTCGCCGCTCGACCGCCGTCATCGCCGGGGCTCGACGATGATCTTGCCGGCCATGGTGTGGTGGGCGAGGCCGCAGTATTCGTGGCAGATGATGGGGTATTCGCCCGGCGTGTCGAAGCG
>JBOHPM010000520.1:0-2747 GCA_050731715.1 Candidatus Rokuibacteriota bacterium | reverse complement strand
GCTCGGCTGGGGAGGAGATCGGCGCATCGCGGAGATCACCGGCCTGGATGTTCACACGATCGCCAAGGGAAGGCGGGAGCTGCTCGAAGGCAAGCTACTTGTTAGCGGCGGTCAGAAAACGCGGAATTCTGACGGAGAGTCGGCCTCGCCAAGGCAAACGCGGCTTTCTCCCTGGCGAACGGCTTGAGCTTGCCGGCGAGGTACTCGACGTAGCCGGGATCGGGGGGACTGTGGAGGACTTCCTCGATGACCGGCAGGAAGTAGTGCAGGGTGCGGATCGCCGGCAGTGGCATGAGGTGGGAGCTGCGTAGGGTCCTGCGGGCGGCGGCGAGGAGCAGGGCCGCGTGCACGACGGGCAGGGGCACGGCCTGCTCGTAGAGGGAGGCGGCCAGACGCCGGTCCTGGCGGCTGGCGCGGCGTGGCGTGCCGGGCAGCCACAGGTAGTCACGGATCACGGTCTCGAGGTAGAGGCGGCTGGGGGTGATGGTCACGGCTTTTTCTTCCTCCTGGCCGCGGCCTCCTTCCGGCTCTCGTGCACGCGGTAGCTCTCGCCCTCGATCAAGGTGACGTCGGCGTGGTGGGTGAGCTTGTCGAGGAGCGTGGCGATCGAGGTGGCGTTGGGGAAGACGGTGTTCCAGGCACCGAAGGCGAGGTTGGTGGTGATCAGGATGGAGCGGCTGGTGAGGTCTCGGGCTCCTGGCCGCTCGTAGCGGCGGTCGACGACCTTGTAGAGCAGGTCGGCGGCGTGGGAGTCGTAGGAGAGATAGCCGACCTCGTCGATGACGAGCAAATGCGGTCTGGCGTAACGGGCGAGGCGGCGACGGAGACTTTCCGGCCCGCACGAGCGCAGATCCTCGATCAGCTCGGCGGCGGTGGTGCAGAGGACCGAAAAGCCGGCGAGGACGGCCTGATGTGCGATGTTCCTGGCGATCATGGTCTTGCCCAGGCCGTTTGTCCCGATCAGGGCGAGGTTGCGTCCCTCGCGGATGAACTCCAGGCTGAGCGCGCGCTCGATGAGGTCGCGCTCG
This sequence comes from Candidatus Rokuibacteriota bacterium, assembly GCA_050731715.1. Taxonomy (GTDB): domain Bacteria; phylum Methylomirabilota; class Methylomirabilia; order Rokubacteriales; family CSP1-6; genus 40CM-4-69-5. The sequence goes on along the minus strand of JBOHPM010000520.1, from coordinate 1,719 downwards.
ATCTTCTTGGACCAGTTCCAATCGAAGTCGGCCATGGGCTTGAAGCGGCCGATCCGAGCCCGTTGCAGCCGGCTCTGGAGGCTGCGACGGGTCCTGTCGATCTCTTCCAGCCGTACGATCTCCTCGAGGATCTGCGCGGGAGACCAGCGCCCTTTGGTGGCGCGGGCGAGGAAGTCGTCGAGAACGCGGGCGATCGCCACCAGGCCCACCTTGGTCAGCCGGGCGATCAGGTCAGTCGCGTTCGCCATCATCGTCGTCGTCGTCGCGGCGAGCGAGTTCATCGTAGGTCTCCGAGGGATGGGGTTTGACGTAGAGGTCTTTGAGGTCGGGCCGGCGAGACAGGTCGACCGGCAAGGCCATCCTGCGCTGGGCCGCCCGCCGGCGTCTGGCGAGCAGGAAGGCGACGGAGCTGAGCCGGGGAGTCTGCCGTGAGAGGGCCTCCTCGACGGCGGCCGCGAGCTCGGCGGCTCCGTAGTCGTCGAGCAGCAGCAGAAGCTTTTCCGTCGTGGCGGCGACCGACTCGCCACGCTTAAAGCTCGCTTCGAGAAAGGCTTCGGCAGCGGGGACGGCATCGGTGAGCCGCGCCCGAGGCGACGATCCCCGCGCCCGCTGTTTTTCGGCCAGCAGCGCCTCGATGTGGACGGGGTCCTCGATCCGCTGGTGGCGATCGTAGCTGCGGCGGTGGTGAGCGATCTCGTCCTGACCCTCGAGGATACGGACCGTGGTCTCGGACGCGATCAGGGTGAGCGGATGGCCGACCGCGGTGGGCGGAATCGAGTAGTCGTTGAGATCGAAGCGGATGTAGATGGTCTTCTCAGAGCTGGCGGGGACGACGAGGTCGGTCTCGAAGGGGTGAGTGGGGAGTGTCAGAAGCTGCCCGGCCTCCTCCTCGAAGGCCTGAGCGACCGTCTTGCGATCGTCTCCGGGCCAGCGCCGGGCCCCCGCTACTTCGTCTCGCCAGGCGAGCGCCTGGCGGTTGAGGTCCTCGAGGGTCGTGTACGAGCGCGCGGCGAAGAACGAGTCGCGTACGTAGCGGACGGTCCGCTCCACCGCGCCCTTCTCGCAGCCTCGCCCGGGACGACAGGCCCGTGGACCGTAGTGATAGTGGGAGGCGAGTTCGAGCAGGCGGGGATTGAAGCGCACCGCCTCCCCGTGCCGTTCGAGAACGGCGGAGCGGAGGTTGTCGTAGAGACAGTAGCGGGGGACCCCGTGAAGGTCCTCGAAGGCGTAGACGTGGCCGCGCAGGAAGTTCTCCAGCGACTGGTCCAGGAAGAAACGCAGGAAGAACCACCTGGAGAACGTCAGCGTCAGGAGGAACGCCGAAAGCGCGCGGCGCGCAGCTCCGATCATCAGGTGACCGAAGCTGGCCCAATCCACCTGGCCCTCTTCCCCCGGGAAGGTCCGTCTGGTGAGAAACGCCTCCCGCTGGCTCGGCCGAAGGCCGGACACCTTGTCCCGCACCTGGCGCACGCTGAGCGGGCAGCCACGCTCGCGCAGCATGTGCCACAGACGCGTGGCGGTCAGCCTCGGGTACCGGTCCAGGACCTCGCGGACGAAGCCCACGTAGGGATCGAACCGGCTCGGCCTGGGTGCCGGCCGCGCTCGCGATGCAACGCTCAGCGCTCGCTGCACCGTCTCGTGATGCAGACCCAGTTCCCTCGCGATCGTCCCCACCGGCCAGTGCTCGCCGTAGTGCAGCTGCCGGATCCGGGCGACGGT
>JBOHPM010000519.1:0-2753 GCA_050731715.1 Candidatus Rokuibacteriota bacterium | reverse complement strand
CGTGGCCGAGGCCGCCGCCGAGGCGCAGCGAGACGGCGTCGCGCTCTCGGAGGATGCCGTCCTGGCGCTGCAGGGCCACGCCTGGCCCGGCAACATCCGCGAGCTCCAGCACTGTCTGCAGCGGGCGGTCACGCTCGCCGAGTCGCGTCTCATCGGGCGGAAGGATCTGCGGCTTCCCCCCACGAGCCCGACCGTCCCCGGGGACGGCGCCCTGGAGGCGCACTCCGACCCGGCAGTGCTCGCCGGTCTGCGGCGTCACGGGTTCGACATGCAGGCGACCGCCGCCGCGCTCGGCCTGGACCGGAGCACGATCACCCAGCGGCTCAAGGGCCTCGGCTTCCGGGCGCTGGCCCAGTCCGGGGGCGATCACGCCCGGGCGGCCCAGGAGCTGGCCGGTGATCCCGCCCACGCGCGGATCGTGGAGGTAAAGCTGCGCGAGTACCACGAGCACCTGCTCCGGGTCGTCCAGGCCTTCGACTCCGCCGATGCGGCGCTGAGCGCCTGCCGCCGGCGCTTCAAGAACCTGCCCGAGCGCCACTTCCGCTCCCTGGAATCACTGATCCGCCAGCACTTCGAGCTCCGCCCCCCGACCGCCGTCGTCTGAGCCGCCGCGCCGCACGGGACGCGGGGACACCCCGGCGCGTTACTGCGGGGATGCGGGGACCTCCCCGCACCGGCAACGACCGGCCTGGATCGTGACGATAGCCAACGCACCGAAATTCCTGGCGCGCCCGGCTCCGCCCGTCGTCGCACCGGCGTGGCCCGGACGTTGCTCACTGCCCTGGACCGGGTGCGGAGCCGCAATGGGCGGTCATCCGCGGCTCGAGCGGTGACAGCGCAAGAGGAGGAAGGGTTCATGGCAGAGCTCAAGAAACACCTCGCGATCGTCATGGGGGGTCTGGCGATGCTGGTGGGCGTCGCCCTCGCCGGCTCCTGGATGTACACCGAGATGATGGAGGCGTCGGCCACGTCGGCGGAGGCGCCGGCGGCGCTCGTCGCCGCGGCTCCGGCGCCGACGCCAACGCCAGCGCGCGTCGAGCCGATCATCGTGGCCGATCCCCAGGTGGTCCACGCCGACATCTACTTCGACTTCAAGAGCGCCCGGCTCCGCGCCGACAGCGTGAGCGTGCTCCAGGAACAGGCCGGCGCGCTGACCCGGGGTGGGACCTGGGTGGTCCTGGCCCAGGGCCATGCCGACCGGCACGGACCGAGCGAGTACAACCGGAAGCTGGCCCAGCGGCGCGCCGACGAGGTCAAGCGGTTTCTCGTGGAGCTGGGGGTCTCCGAGCCCTGGATCAAGGTCGTCACCATCGGACAGGACGGCTCGCTCTGCGACGACCCGGTGGCGGAGTGCCAGCAGCTCAACCGGCGCGTGCATCTCGAGATGCGGAAGCTCTCGCACGCCACCGCCGCGGCTCCCACCGCCGAGCGCTGATCTCTTCATCCGGGCGCTGGCGGGCTTCGTGTCCGGCCCGGGGGACTTTGGCCCCGAGGCCGGACACCGTCAGCGAGCGACGTAGAGCGAGTTCAGGGGATCGACGCGCTCGAAGAGCTTGACCTCGGTGAAGCCGGCGTCCTCGAGCATCCGGGTGGCCACCTGATGGCCCCAGGCCGTGCCGAGCCCCGGACCGCCGCCAGCGAGCGACACACTCATGCAGTGCATGGTGCTCACGGTGTAGAGGTAGGACGCCATGGGCATGCCGACGTTGTCGTGGAGGTTGCTCGAGGCGCAGACGTCGACCATGAGGAAGAGTCCGCCGGGCGCCAGGGCCGAACGGATCCGGCGTAGCACGCCGTCCGGGTCCGCCTGGTCGTGGATCGCGTCGAAGGCCGTGATCATGTCGAAGGGGATCGGCGCTTCGAAGCGGGCCCCATCGGCCACAGCGAACGAGGCGTTCGTGAGACCCTGCCCTTCGACCTCGGCCCGGGCCTGGCTGATGGCCGGCTCGGAGAAGTCGTACCCGACGAAGGTGCTCTTGGGGAAGCGCGCGGCCATCAGGCTGATGCAGCAGCCGGTGCCACACCCGATATCGGCGACACGGATTCCCGCTTCGAGTCGTGAAAGCAGCCCCTCGGGCAGCGTCAGGTACTTGCTGAGCAACAGCTCCTGATAGCGGGGCCGGCTCCGCCGGTCCATGAGGCCGGTGAAGTCCGGCTGGTAGGCGCTGTAGGGCACCCCGGCACCGGTCCGAAAGGCCTCGGCGACCTCGGGGATCACGCGCGTCATCAAGGTCACCAGCTCGGCGACGGTGGACAGGTCTTTCGTGGTGGCGCCGGTCAGCCCGGCCGCGTGCTCGGGAGGCAGCCGGTAGGTGCCGGCGACGGCGTCGTATTCGACGATGCCACCGCACACCATCGCGGCGAGCCATTCCCGGGCGTAGCGCTCATTGAGACCGGCCTGGGTAGCGATCTCCCGGCTGGTCGCCCAGTCCAGCCCCGCCATCGCCTCGAAGAGCCCGACCCGGCGGCCCAGCTCCACCATGACGGTGACCGCGGAGCCCTCGAGGTGCTGGACGATTCGCTGGGTGAACGTCTTCGCCTTGTCCTTGTCGAAGCCCGCCGTCGGCTCAACCATATCCCCTCCGCGGTGCGGACACTACCACACTGCCGCGAGAGCTTGTATCCTGCAACGTCGCCGACACCGGCCCTCAACAATGAGCGAGCGAGGCGCGAGCGCAGCCCGGACCGTAGCCCAGATCCAGGCTCTGGGCTTTACTCACGTGCTGCTGATCCCCGACAGTGAGAGCCGCCTG
>JBOHPM010000518.1:0-2756 GCA_050731715.1 Candidatus Rokuibacteriota bacterium | reverse complement strand
GGCGCGCACCGCCACCCCCATGAACTCGAACGAGCCTCCGAGATAGCGCTTGGCGTCCTCGAGGTCCATTCCGTTCACGAGCACCCGCGCTCCCGAGCGTTTCAACACGGTCAGAGCCGGCTCCTGCACCAGGCCGACGTCGAGCTGGCCCTGGCGCAACGCTTCGAGCAAATTGACGCCCATGGTCGCGAACTGGACTTTCTTGGCGTCGGCCCCGGCCTGCTTCAGCAGATAGAGCGTCAGGGCGTGATCGGCGGTGCCCAGCGCGGTCACGCCGACCGTCCTGCCCTCCAGATCCTTGATCGACTGGATCTGGCTCGCGGTCTTGGGAGCGGTGACCACGGCGAACAGGGGAAGGCGCCCGGTCACGGCAAAGCGGCGGATGCTCGCGCCGGCATTGGCATAGGCCTGGATGGCCACGTCCAGCGAGGTAGCCGCGTAGTCGACGGCGCCGCCGACCAGCGCCTGGATCGCGGCGTGGCCGCCCCGGGCGTAGACGAACTGCACATCGAGCCCCTGATTCTTGAGGTGGCCGGCCGAGCGAGCGACTTCGTACGGGACCCCGCACAGAAGCTGGCTTCAGTAGACAAGCTTGAGCGGTTTGCCCTGGGCCTCGGAGCTGGTGGATCGGACCCCCGGGATGACGCTGGCAATCAGCGCTGCGCCCTTGAACAGCGAGCGCCGAGACAGGTCGAATGTGGGTACGCGGGCGGTGGTTTCATCGCAGCAACTCATGGGCGCCTCCCAACGTGTGGCCAGGTGAGGTGGGGACCTCCCGGCGATCGCCAGTAGACTACGACGGTGCCCGGCGGACAAGAATACATAGTGAAGCCGGTTGCTATAATCCCAGGTTATGGATCTGGAGGCGCGGCTACGAGCCTTCGCGGCCTTCGCGCGATACCGCTCGTTCTCGGCGGCCGCTCGGGAGCTGCGCATCAGCCAGCCGGCCGTGTCCAAGCACGTTGCCGACGTCGAGCGCGAGGTCGCCGCGCGGCTGGTCGACCGCCAGCCGCGGGGCGGTACGCTGACCCCGGCCGGCGAGTTCCTGGCCAATCACGTGCTACGGGCCCAGGCGCTGCTGGCCCAGGCCGCGCGGGGCGTGGCGGCGTTCCGCGAGCCTGGCGCCGGGTCGCTGACCATCGCGGCCTCGGGCGTTCCCGGCACCTACCTGCTTCCCGAGGTCGTGGCGGCGTTCCATCGCGCGCACCCCGGTGTGCGCGTCGACCTGACGCTGGCCACGTCGGCCCGGGCCGTGGAGGCACTCCGCTCGCATCGCGCCGAGCTCGGCGTGGTCCTCGGGCTCATGGCGGCGCCCGAGATGGAGGCCGAGGCCCTGGTCGAGGACGAGATCGTCGTGGTGGGGTCACCCGCGTGGCGCGATCGGCGCCCGTCGCGCCGGGAGGTCGAGGCGGCGACGTGGATCGTGCGCGAGGAAGGTTCAGCCGCCCGCACGGCCGTCGAGGCTGCCTGGGCCGACGCGGGTATCGCCCCCCGGCGGCTCGAGCTGCCCTCGTGGGAGGCGGTGAAGCTCGCCGTGGCGCGTGGTGACGGGGTCGCCGGATGCAGCCGCTTCTCCGTCGCCGACGAGCTGCGCAATGGCGCCCTGGCTCTCATTCGGCTGCCGTGGTGGAACGTCCGGCGCACGATCTCGATCATCCGCCTGCGCGACGCCGTGCTCACGCCGTCGGCCCACACCTTTCTCGTGATGCTCCGTGGCCGTTGGGCCCCCCGGGCTCGGGCTGGAGCCAGCGGCCGTTCACGCGCCGGGCGCTCGCGCCGCGGCTCGCGGACCTTGCCCGCGGGCCGGCGGCGAAGAGACTCACCCTCCTGAGCCGCTCGCCCACCGACCTCGAGACGAGGGACTCCATATCATCGCCGGCGTCGCGAGACGTCCCCGGTGCGCTACACTTCCCCGGTACGAGATGCCATGAGGTCTGATCGACTCTTCACCACGATTGACTTCCACACGGCGGGCATCGGCATGCGCCTTCTGACCGCCGGCCTCGGCCGGCTTCCCGGCGACAGCATCGTCGCCAAGCGACGTCACTTCGCCGAGCACCTCGACCACGTGCGGACCGGGCTCTGTCTGGAGCCGCGGGGTCACCGGAGCATGCTGATCGCGGTGATGACCGAGCCCGTCACGCCCGGCGCCGACTTCGGCCTGTTCTTCATGTACCCCGGCGGCTACTACGTCTCGTGCGGCGAGGCCACCATCGGCGCCGCCACGGTGGCGGTGGAGACGGGGCTCGTGGCGCGCCGGGGTGACACGACCGCGGTGCGCATCGACACCGAGGCTGGCCCCGTTGAGACCGTGGCCCGGCTGGAGAGCGGCCACGTCCGCGAAGTCACGCTCACATGGACGCCGGCCTTCGTGGTCCAGCCCGCCCAGGTGGTGAAAGTGGCCGGGCTGGGCGAGGTTCCGCTCGACATCGCGGTGGGGGCCGGCAACGTCTTCGCCATCGTGGAGGCGCCCGCGGTCGGCCTGGTGGTGCGCCGCGAGCGCGCCGGCGAGATCGCTGCCCGGGGGATGGCGGTTCGGCAGGCGATCGCCGAGCAGCTGCCGGTGAGCGTGCCTGGCCAGGGCCCCGCCGTCGTGGACAACGTGATCCTCCACGAGCTGCCCGACACACGCGGAGTCTCACGTAACGCGCTGGTCTGGGGCCCGGGCCAGGTCGACGCCGCGCCCTGCGGCTCGGGCACGTGCGCGCGTCTGGCGCTGTTCCACCACCGCCGCCGCCTGAGCGTCGGGGACACGA
>JBOHPM010000517.1:0-2757 GCA_050731715.1 Candidatus Rokuibacteriota bacterium | reverse complement strand
CGCGCATGAAAGTGAAGGCGACGAACGGCCTGGCTCGGATCCTCAAGGCCGAGGGCATCCCCTGGGTGAGCTGCTATCCCACCAGCCCCGTGAACAACGCGCTGGGCGAGGAGGGCGTGCCCATCCTCATGATGGGCGAGGAGCGCTTCGCCGTCGCCGTGGCCGACGCCTTCTCGCGGGTCACCTGCGGCAAGCAGATCGGGGTCTGCACGGTGATGGCCGGCCTCAACGCCGCGGGGATCCAGATGGCCTACGGCGCCGTCGGCCAGGCCTGGGAGGATTCGTCGCCCCTGCTGGTCATCGCCGAGGGCGTGGGCGCGGGCGCCACCCGGCATACGCACTTCAACATCGCCGAAGCGTTCAAGTCCGTCACCAAGTGGGTGGGCGAGATCGACCGCGCCGAGCTCGTGCCCGACTACGCGCGGCGGGCCTTCACGCACCTCCGGTCGGGACGTCCCGGTCCCGTGCTGCTGCTCATCCCGCGTGACCTGGGCGAGTACGAGGACGACGAGCATCCCTACGCGCCGGTGAAGGGCTGGCGCTCGGGTCCCGATCCCGACGACGTGAAGACGGCCGTGAAGACGCTGCTGGCCGCCAAGGACCCCCTCCTCTTCGTCGGCGAGGGCGTGCTCTACGCCGACGCCACCGCCGAGCTGCTGGCATTCGCCGAGCTGGCCCAGGTGCCGGTGCTGACCACGCTGAAGGGCAAGAGCGCCTTCCCCGAGCATCACCCGCTGTCGGTGGGCATTCGCGGCTCGCTGGCCGAGCATTACTTGAGGAAGTGCGACGTCCTCTTCGCCGTCGGGAGCAGCCTCTTCCCCAATCGCTTCAGCCACGCGGTGCCCGACGCCGACAAGAAGACCATCGTGCAGTGCACCGTCGACACGCTGGACATCAACCGGAGCTACGAGACCCGGGCCGCCGTGATCGGCGACGCCAAGCTCACCCTGCAGGCCCTGAGCGACGAGATGGCCAAGCGCACCGGGGGGCGGTTGCAGAAGCCGGAGCTGCTCGCGGAGATCCGCGCCGCCAAGCAGCAGTTCCTGGCCAAGTTCCGCCCCCTGATGGAATCGAACGAGACCCCGATCAACCCCTACCGGGTGCTCGGCGACCTCATGAAGGTGCTCGACCCCAAGAACTCCTTCGTCACCGCCGACTCGGGTAACACGCGGGATCAGACCAGCACGGTGTACGAGTCCCATATCCCCCGGGGCTTTTTGGGCTGGGGCAACGTGTCGACGCTGGGCTTCAGCCTGGCCGGCACGGTGGCCGCCAAGCTCGCCTATCCCCAGCGGCAGTGCGTCCACGTCACCGGCGACGCCGGCGTCTGCTACATGATGGGCAACTTCGAAGCGGTGGCCCGCTACAAGATCGGGATCACCACGCTGCACATCAACAACGGCGGCTACTCCGGCTACGGGCCGGGCTTCTGGGGGGCCGGGCACGACCCCTACACCTGGAAGGTGTCCGATCACGCGTCGGCGTGCATGGCGTCCATGGCCCGCGCGGTGGGCTTCCACAGCGAGGACGTCACCGCGCCCGCGGAAGTGATTCCCGCGCTCAAGCGGGCCTTCGACGAGAACGCCAAAGGTCGCCCGGCCTTCGTGGAATTCATCTGCTCGCACCATCCGGTCCACGGGGGATGGGTCAGGACCGGCGGCGGCCACTAGTGTGAACGCCTCACGGACTCGGGGGGCGTGAGCGGACCGGGGGAGGACGCGCCGGCGGCGACGGCGCCAGGGAGAATTACGGGGCCAGGTCGTCGGCGCGCGCGCTAGCTTCTGAGGTGAGGATCGACGTGCGCCGCTCCGTCCTGGCCCCCCTCGCCGAATTGATCGCCCGGATCCGGGCGCCGCTGTCCGCCAAGCTGCTCGGCGCCTTCGTTCCCCTCATCCTGCTCCTGCTCGCGACCGCGGTCGTGAGCTTGATCACGATCGCGCGCATCGAGGACCAGGTCACCGAGCTCCACCGGCTCGATCAGGCCGTGGGGCAGGCTCGCGGGCTCGACTACTCCATCCTCGCCCAGGAGCACCTGAGCTCCATGTTCGTGCTCACCGGGGAGGCCCCGAACTACGACAAGCTGCGGGTCGAGCGCGATCGGTTCCGGGCCACGGCCACCCGGCTGGCCGGGCACGGCATGCCGCCCCGTGTCGCGGAGGCCATCGACCGCACCTTCGCCCGGTACGTGGAGGCCTCGGAAGAGGTGGTGGCGGCAAAGACCGGCGGGCGTCACGACCAGGCCCGGCGTGTCCACGTCGAGCGCGAGCACCTCATGGTCGACGTGGTCTGCACCGACCTCGGAATGCCGGGCATGAACGGCTGGCAGCTCGCCGACCAGATCCGCGAGCGCTGGCCGCGCCTCTACGTGGGGCTCATGACCGGGTGGGGCGCCCGGATCGACACGGACGAGCTGCAGGCCCACCGCGTCGATTTCCTCATCGCCAAGCCCTTCAGCCGCGATCAGATTCTGGAGACGCTGGCTCAGGTCGATGGCCAGACCGGGCGCTGAGCGCGACCGGCGGGACGAGGACGCCGGGCGGCATCCTCGTCCCCGGGCCCCGTTACTTCGGCTGGGCTACCGTGCGCAGATACGGCTTCAGCGTCTTGAAGCCCTGCGGATACTTCTTCCGGGCGTCGTCGTCGGACACCGAGGTGGGAATGATGACGTCCTGCCCGGGTTTCCAGTTCACCGGGGTCGCCACCGTGTGCTTGGACGTCAGCTGGCAGGAGTCGAGCAAGCGCAACACCTCGTCGAAG
>JBOHPM010000516.1:0-2764 GCA_050731715.1 Candidatus Rokuibacteriota bacterium | reverse complement strand
CTCTTGGCCACCTGGGGTTGCAGATCGCGGGTCAGCACGTCGTTGCGGTGGCCGGCCAGGAAGTGCAGCTCGTTGCGTACCCGCCACAAGAAGGTCAACGCCTCGTCGGTCAGGGCCTGCTCGCGCTCGGTGATCAGGGTCTTCTGGGTCAGCTCGCGCAGCGTGCGGGCGCCGAACTTGGCCGCGCTGAGCCACATGGCCGTGTGCATGTCGCGCAGCCCGCCCGCCGACTCCTTGACGTTGGGCTCCATGACGTAGGGGGAGGCGCCGTGCTTGCGGTAGCGCTGATCGCGCTCGGCCAGCATGGCCGCCAGGAACTGCTCGAAGTCGCGCCGGTAGACGTTCTCCCGGAGCACGCGCTGGAATCGGCCGAACAACGCGCGATCGCCCACCAGGAAGCGGGCCTCCTGCATCGACGTCCGACTGGGCAAATCGGTGCCGGCGATGGCCACACAGTCCTCCAGGGAGCGCAGGCTGTGGCCGACCTGCAGCCCCAGATCCCACAGGGTGTAGAGCAGTTCCTGGGTGATGCGCTGCACGTACGGGGAGAGCTCGCCGTCGTGGACGACCATCAGGTCGATGTCCGAGGAGGGGTGGAGCTGGCTGCGCCCGTAACCGCCCAGCGCCACCACCACGAACGCCGCGGGAGCCAGGCCGCTGGCCCGGGCCTCGGCCACGGTCAATCGGAGCAGGGTTCGGACGAGCTCGTCGATGAGGCGGGCGTGCGCCTGGACCGATTCCTGGCCCGACGCGCCGCCCGCGTGCAGGAGCTTGAGCGAGTCGAGCCCGTCGGCGAGTGCGGCCCGGAAGAACTCGAGACGGAGATGGCGCCGGTCTTCGGCGCGCTCACCCCTCGCCTCGGCGCGCCGGGCCCGGCGATACAGCTCGGGCGACATGGCGCAGCAGAGCGTAGCAATCCGGGCCAAATACTGTCAAATGTGGCCGGGACTTACTACAATGTTTCCGTGCGCACCGTGTGGCGTCCGGTCCTCGACCATATCGCCGCCTATGAGCCGGGGCTCCCGCTCGAGACACTGGCCCGCCAGCTGGGGCGTGACGACCTCGTGCGGCTGTCGGCCAACGAGAGCCCGCTGGGGCCCTCGCCCCGGGTGGTGCAGGCGCTCCGGGAGGAGGCCCCACGAGTCCATCTCTACCCGGACGGGGGCGCCACCGCCCTGCGGGAGGCCCTGGCCGTCCGGCTGGGCGTCACCCGGGACCAGGTGCTGATCGGCAACGGGGCCGACGAGCTGCTGGCCATCATCGCCTGGGCGGCGCTGGAGACGGGGGACGAGGTCGTCGTCCCCCAGCCGTCGTTCGAGCCGTACACGACGGTGGCGGAGCTGGCCGGCGCCACGGTGCGACCGAGTCCGCTGGCCGGTTACGAGACCGACCTGGACGACGTGCGGGCCCGGGTCACGCCGCGCACCAAGCTGATCATGCTGTGCTCGCCGCACAATCCCGCATCCACGATCATCCGTCGGGGGCCCCTGCTCCAGCTCCTGGGCACGCTGGCGGCCGATCCGCCGCTGGTGGTCCTCGACGAGGCCTATCACGACTTCTGCGACGACCCCGAGTCTCCCGACGGTGTCGCCCTGCTGGCCCGTTACCCGCGCCTGATCGTGCTGCGCACGTTCTCGAAGATCGCCGGCCTGGCCGGTCTTCGGGTGGGGTACGCCATCGCCGCGCGCGAGACGGTGGAACGGCTCAACCGGGTGCGGGCGCCCTACAATGTCAACCGCCTGGGCCAGGTGGCCGCCCTGGCCGCGCTGGACGATCGCGACCACTGGCAGGCCAGCCGCAACCTCGTCATCGCCGAGCGCGCGTTCCTCAGCCGTGAGCTGGCCCGGCGCGGCCTGGCCTTCCCGCCCTCCCAGGCGAACTTCCTGCTCGTGAAGGTGCCGGGCGCGGATGGCATTCGCCAGGCCCTGACGCGGGCCGGGATCCTCGTGCGGGATGGCGCCGTCGTCGGCTACCCCGACCACCTGCGCATCGCGGTGGGCACGCGGGCAACCAATCAGCGCCTGCTCGCCGTGCTCGACCGCGAAGCCGAGTGAGCTAGCGACGCTCGGCGTCGCGCGGACGCGCCGTGGCGAGCTCCCGCTCCAGCTCCTGGATCCGCCGCGCCAGCGTCTCGCGCTCGGCCCGGAGCGCCGCCAGCTGGGGATCCCGCTGGCGGGAATCTTGTTGCGCCAGTCGCGTCTGCAGCGAGACCTCCCGGGCATAGACCTCTTTGAGCTCCCGCTCGAGACCCCGGATCCGCTGTTTGGCGGGGAGGTAGTTCACGAACATGACGTAGAGCAGAAGGCCCAGGAGCAGGAGACTCGAAGCCATCAGCATCCACGGGATCCGGGGCCGCACGCCGTTGGCCACGATCGGGGATTTTAGCAAATCTGCTATCATCGAATCCGTGGAGTTGCGGGCTTTCTTCGCTCGAGCGATTCGGGCCAGCTTCCGGGACCTGGCGCTCGACGACGAGCCGGCCGCCACCTACCTCGCCGACCTCCTCGTACGCTTCGCCCGGGCCGAGAACCTCCACCCGCGCGGGGTGGCCCTACCCCGGCTGGAGACCGTCGTGGACATGCTGCTCGACATCCAGACCGTCTGGCAGGAGGATGGGCCGGGGTTTCAGCCCGAGCACGAGGTGACGGTGCGGCGGCACATCGGCGACTACACGATGTTCATGACCGGCGTGTTCCGCGAGCGTGTGGACCGGATGGCCTCCACCAGCTTCTACATCTCCCAGGGCAAGCGCGCCTATCGCTTC
>JBOHPM010000515.1:0-2768 GCA_050731715.1 Candidatus Rokuibacteriota bacterium | reverse complement strand
GCTCGGGCCGATGTCGCGGCCGATGAAGGGCACTGAGATCGACCAGTTCGAGAAGCGGTATGGCTACAAGCCCCTATCGCTCCGGGTGGCGGTGGATGCGCTGGCTGTCTTCGTGAACAAGGACAACCCCGTGAAGTGCCTGACGGTCGCCCAGGTGGACGCGATGTTCTCGAAGTCCCGTCGCCACGGACACCGGGAGGACATTCGCACCTGGGGCCAGCTCGGGCTCACCGGCGAATGGGCCAGCCGGCCCATCAGCCTGTACGGCCGCAACTCGGCCTCGGGCACGTACGGATTCTTCAAGGAGCACGTTCTCAAGAACGGCGATTACAAGGACGAGGTGAAGGAGCAGCCGGGCTCGGCCTCCGTGGTGCAGGGCGCCACGGTGGATCGCTTCGCCGCGGGTTACAGCGGTATCGGCTACACCACCGCCGGTGTCCGGGCCGTGCCGCTGGCCGAGCGGGAGGGTGGCAAGTGCGTGGAGGCGGCGGCCGAGACCGCCTACTCCGGCACCTATCCGCTGGCCCGCTTCCTTTACGTGTACGTCAACAAGGCGCCGGGCAAGCCGCTGGATCCGCTGACCCGGGAATTCGCCAAGCTCATGCTGGCCAAGGACGGTCAGGCTGACGTCGTCAAGGACGGCTACTTCCCGATCCCGGCCTCCATCGCCAAGGAAGAGCTGAACAAGATCCAATAAGGACACCCTTGGCAATCACCGTCGACACACTGCGAGCGGGTGAGCCGGGACTTCCGTTCCGCCCGCTCGATGCCTCACCCACTCGCCAGCGACGCCGCGTGCTGCTCGACCGCTGGGCGGCGCGCCTCGTCGTCTTGGGTGGGGTCATCATCATCGCCTCCATCCTGGCCATCCTGCTGGTCATCGCGGTCGAGGTGTACCCGCTGTTCAAGGCGCCCTACGCCGAGCGTCTGGCTGGCCGCAGCCTGGCCGGCGTCGCGCCGGCGCCAGGAGAGAGCGCCGGCGTCGACGAGTATCGTGAGATCGCCTACCTGCTCGGCGCCGACGGAGTGCTGCGCCTCGCTTCTCTCCGCAGCGAGCAGGCCCTGCCGTCCGTCGCGGTCCCTGACCTGGCCGATGCGCGCCTGACGGCGGCCGCCAACTACGAGCGTGGCCGCCACATCCTGGGGACCTCCGACGGCCGCGTGATCGGGCTCGAGATGAGATTCGACGTCGATTTCCGGCCGGCCGGACGCACGGTGAGCGCCGTTCCCGTCTTCGGCGCGTCGTCGCGCATCGACGAGCGCCGGCGACCAGTCCTGAGCCTGGCGGCTGCGGCGCCACCGGAGGGCCTCCGCATCGTCGCGCAGCTGGGGCCTCGGGAGCTCGTCGTCCAGACCGTCATGGAACGGAAATCCCTGATCGGTGCTCCGCGCCGAGAGGAGTCCCTGCACACGCTCCCCATCGACGTGGATGGCGAGATCACGGCCCTCCGGATGGACGGCCGGGGCGAGGACCTCTTCCTCGGTACCTCCCGGGGGCAGGTAATCCGGGTCGATCTGCGCGATCCGGCGGCGCCGACGCGCGCCGGGACGGTGAGCGCGAATCACAGCGGCGCGGCGATCACTGCACTCGGGTTCCTCATTGGCGACCGTACCCTCGTCGTCGGCGACGCCGGCGGCACCGTGACGTCGTGGCAGATGATCGAGCCGCCCGCCGGCGGGACGCCCCGGCTGACCCGCATCCACGAGTTCACGCCGCACGCGGGACCGGTGACGGCCTTTGCCGGCTCCCGCCGCGACAAGGGATTTGTCACCGCCGACGGCGCCGGCAATGTCTACCTCCACTATGGAACATCGGGGCGCACGCTGCTCACGCTCGGGGGCGCCGGCGACGTGAGGGCCCTCGTCTTCGCGCCCAAGGGCGATGGCCTGGTCGTGGCCGATCGTGCCGGCACGCTCGGGCACTGGCGACTCGACAATCCCCATCCCGAGGTCACGCTCGGCACCCTCTTCGGCAAGGTGTGGTACGAGGGGTATTCGGGGCCCGCCTATGTCTGGCAGTCCACGGGCGGCACCGACGACTTCGAGGCCAAATTCAGCCTGACCCCGCTCGTCTCCGGCACCCTCAAGGGCACCGTCTATGCGCTCCTGTTCGCGGTGCCGCTGGCCTTGCTGGCCGCCCTCTACGTGAGCGAGTTCATGCACCCGGCGCTCAGGGCCTACGTCAAGCCGGTGGTGGAGATCATGGCGGCGCTGCCCAGCGTGGTGCTCGGCTTCCTGGCCGGGCTGTGGCTGGCGCCGATGGTCGAGCGCGTCGTGCCGGGTCTCTTCCTGCTGCCCCTGGTGCTCACGCCCGCCATCCTGGCCGCGCTGCTCCTCTGGCGCCTGGTCCCGGCGGAGCCGCGGCGACGGCTCCGGCCGGGCGTCGAGGTCTTCCTGCTCGTGCCCGTGGTGATGGCGGGGGCCTGGCTGGCCTTCGTGCTGGGAGGCCTGGTCGAGACCCGCCTCCTGGCCGGGGACTATCGGGGCTGGCTGCTGTCCGCGCTCGGCCTCACGTATGACCAGCGCAATTCGCTGGTGGTCGGCGTGGCCATGGGCTTCGCGGTGATCCCCATCATCTTCACCATCGCCGAGGACTCGCTGAGCAACGTACCCCAGCATCTCCGGGCCGGGTCCCTGGCGTTGGGCGCCACGCGCTGGCAGACGGCGCTGCGCATCGTGCTGCCCACGGCGAGCCCGGGGATCTTCTCGGCCGTCATGATCGGCTTCGGTCGCGCGGTGGGCGAGACCATGATCGTGCTGATGGCCAC
>JBOHPM010000514.1:0-2768 GCA_050731715.1 Candidatus Rokuibacteriota bacterium | reverse complement strand
GTCGTGAGGTCGGAGTGCACGTGCAAGACGGCAGGGAGCCGCTCGAGCCCGCCGGCGGCGGGCGCCGCGGACGTCAACGCCAGGACGAGCACGAGGCAGCCCAGGCGGTTCATGGCGCGCCGTGCTCACGCACGAGCGTGGCGTAGAGCTCGAGCAGCCGCGCGTCGGCCGCCTCGGTGGTGAAGCGCTCGGCTCGGGCCCGGGCGGCCTCCCCCAGCTTCTGACGGAGCCGCGCGTCCTGACCGAGCTCGATGAGGGCATCGGCCAGGGCCTGGGGATCCTCGGCCGGGACCAGGCGGCCCGCCTCGTCCGGCCCCACCACATCCGGCACGCCGCCGACCGCCGCCCCCACCACCGGCAGCCCGAGCGCCATCGCCTCCACCAGCGCCCGTCCCATCCCCTCGTTGCGTGACGGCGCGGCACAGACGTCGGCGGCGGCCAGGTAGTAGAGCAGCCCGCCGGCGGCGCCGGCCACGGCACCGGCGAGCACGAGCCGACCGGCCACCCCGAAACCGATCGCCTGGGCCTCGAGCGAGGCCCGATCGGGCCCGTCGCCGACGAGCACCAGGCGCGCAGCGGGAAGCTCGCCCAGCACACGCGGCAGCGCGGCGACGAGGAGATCGAAGCCCTTGACGTACACGAGACGGCCGACGCCCACGATGACGAAGTCGTCCGGGGCGAGGCCGAGGTGGGCCCTGGCGGCGTCCCGCGCGGGCGCCCGGACCCGCAGCGCCTCCGCTGGCACGCCGCTCGGGATGGCCACGAACTGCTCGCGCCGGCCGATCCTGAGGGCCAGGTGCTCTTCGGTGCCGCGCTCCGTCAGCGTCACGATGCGGCGCGTCCACCGCGCGGCCAGCCGCTCGACACGCACGAAAAGCCCAGACCGGACGGCGCCGTAGTAGCCGTAGAAGATGTGGCCGTGCGGTTGATGGACCACGACCGGCACTCCGGCCAGCCGTGCGGCCAGCCGTCCGATGAACCCGGCCTTCGACGTGTGGGTGTGCACGATCATCGGCCGCTCGCGGCGCAGCAGGCGTGTCAGGGTCACCAGCGCGGTGAGGTCGCGTGACGCAGAGACCTCACGGCCCAGGCCGGGAAGGGGGACGAGGGGACAGCCACGTCTCCGGGCGTCCTCGACCGTGCCCGGGTCCGATTCCCCCTCGCCGACGACGAGGCGACAGTCGTAGCCAGCCTGCCGCAGGGCCAGCACCTGCGCCACGGTGTTCTCCGACGATCCGCCCAGGCAGAGCCGGGTGATGACGTGCAGGACCCGGATCGGAGTCACCGTGCGGTCCCAACCTCCGGCCCCGCCACGGGCCGCTCAGCGTGCAGCTCGAGCGAAGGGCCGATCAACCACGATCCGCCGGAGACGGCGGCAACCAGCGTGGCGGCCAGTCCGAGCAATCGGGGGAGCAGACGGGCCCCGAGCCCGGGGGTCGGCGCGGCGGCAAGAGGGGAATTCCCCACCGACAGCACTCGCAGGCCGGCCCGACCGACCGCCGCCACGAGGCCCTGCGGCGTAAAGACGATGACGTGCAGCACTGGCGTGTGGCCCCCGATCGGCCGGCCGCCGAAGAGCGTCGCCAGGCGCCGATGGAACGCGCCGTTGGGGACCCGAATCACCAGCCTACCGCCGGGGGCCAGGACCCTGGCCGCCTCCTGCAGCGCCGCCGCCGGCTCGGGCAGATGGTCGAGCACGTTGACCAAGGTCAGGATGTCGGCCGCCGCCGGCCGGATGGGCAGCGCCGCCGCGTCGGCTTGCACGACCGGGGCTCCGGTGGCCTTGTGGGCAGTCACACAGGCCTCGTGAGCGAGGTCCAGACCGATCACGCGCCAGCCTCGGCACGCCGCCGCAGCCATCAGATGACCGCCCGCCGCACCGGCGTCGAGCAGGCGCGGGGCACGAGGCTGGGGTCGGATGTGATCCAGGATCGCCGCGAAGAGATCTCGCCGAGCCTGGTCGGCCTGCCCCGGCGAGAAGATCGCCGGGTAGGTCGTGTCGTAGTGGCGGCGCAGGGCGGTACGCGCCGGGAGCGGTGACTGCCGGCCCGTACGGCAGCGCGCACATCGGCGCCAGTCGCGATCCAGCGCGCGGGCATCGGCCTCGGTGCCGGCCCCGCAGGCCGGGCACGCGGAGCTGCGGAGCTCCTGCAGCGTGGCTGTCAATCGGGCCACCGACGTCGCCCATCCAAAGTGGGCCTCGGCGTGACGTCGGCAGGCATCGCGCAGGCTGGCCAGCGACGCGGGCCCCCGGGCCCGATCGGCGAGGAAGGCTTCCAGTCCATCGGCCATGGCCTGGGCGCTGGCGTCGCGGAAGACGAGGGACGGCGTAAGCGTGCGCAGGAGCTCGGGCGTGGCGCCGACGGGAGTGCCCAGCACCGGCGTGCCGCAGGCCAGGGCCTCCAGGGTGACGAGGCCGAAGCCCTCGAGCTCGCGCGTGGGCAGCAGGAATGCGTCGGCCGCCTGATAGTAGAGGGGCAGCTCGGCCTCGGCGACATAGCCGAGGAACGTCACGTGCCGGTCGAGGCCCAGGGCTCTGGCCTGGGCCTGGAGCGCGCCGCGCTGGGAGCCCTCGCCGCCGATCAGCAGGTGCACGTCGGGCACGCGGTGGCGGACGCGGTCGAGAGCCCCGAGCAGGCGATCGAGCCCCATCCGCGGCTCGAGGTTGCGCAGCGTGAAGAGCACCGGCCGGGCCGGGGCCAGACCCAGCCGGCGCCGGGCGGCGGCCGGGTCGGCCGCGCAGAAGCGCTCCAGATCCACCCCACCCG
>JBOHPM010000513.1:0-2771 GCA_050731715.1 Candidatus Rokuibacteriota bacterium | reverse complement strand
CGGCCACGCTGGACGCGCTGTGGCAGGCCGAGCGTCTGCTCGCCGAGGCCGCGTGCGAGCGCGTGCTGGTCCTGGCGGTGGAGACGTTCGCCGAGTGTGCCGCGCTCTATGGGCGCGGCCGCTGGCTCGTGGAGCGGCCCCTTGTCGAGGCGGCGGTCGCCGCCCTGCTGCTGCCCGGTGAGCCGGCGCAGACGGTCCGCCCGGCGGCGCAGCCGGCGACGCTGGAGCGGCTGGCCCGCCAGCGGGTCGGTGAGACACTGGCCTGCGGCCCGCTGATCCAGTTGGCGCTGGCGCAAGAGTTGGGCGAAGATGCCGGTGGCCTCACCGGCATCTGGCGCGGGCAGCGCGCGGCGCTCGCCGCGCGACGCGACGGGGGGCCGGGCCGGCGTCCGGGCGAGGTGGTCTGTGCGGCCGTCGCTCCGACGGCGCGCTAGAAGGGGGGCCATGGAACGGCGTGATGTGCTGGAGGAGCTCAAGGGCCTGTTCGTGAGCCGGCTCAAGTTCGAGCCGCGCCGGCTGGACACCGTCGGACCCGAGACCGCGCTGCCGAAGGGAGTGGAGGGCTCCATCGGGCTCGACTCGCTGGACTTCATCGAGCTGGGGCTCGCGATCGAGGACCGCTTCGGCGTCGTGGTGGACGAGTCTCAGGACGATCTGGCGGCGCACTTCGCGACCTTCGGTACGCTGGGTCGTTTCATCACGGAGCGGGCCAAGCCGGCATGAGGCGCGTCGTCGTCACCGGGCTCGGCGCCGTCAGCCCGTTCGGGCCCGGCGTCAAGGCCTACTGGGACGGGGTGCGAAGCGGGACCTGCGCGATCCGGCCGGTGACGCTGATCGACGTGGCCGGGTTCCGCTGCCGAATCGCGGCGCAGGTGCCGGAGCCGGTGCCGGGCTCGGCGCGCCGGTCACGGGCCGATCGCCTGGCCCTGCAGGCGGCCCGCGAAGCCGTGGATGACGCGGGTCTCGGGCCCGGCGACCGGAGCCAGGCCGGGCTGATCGTCGGGGCGGTGGGCGGGGGCATGCTGGAGGTCGAGCCCTGGTACTGGCGGCTGGGTCAGGCCGGCGCCGCGATCCGCGTTCCGCGGGCCGCCCTCCGCGCGATTCTGCCCTGCTCACACGCTGACGTGGTGGGCCACACGCTGGGGCTGGGCGGGCCGCGGGAGACGCTGGTGACCGCGTGCAGCTCCGGCGCGGCCTCCATCGCCGGCGCGGCCGAGCTGATCATGGACGGCATCACGCCGGTCGCGCTGGCGGGCGGAGCCGACGCGTTGACCCGCATCTGCTACATGGGCTTCAACGCGTTGAAGCTGCTCGATCCCGAGCCCTGCCGCCCCTTCGACCGCGAGCGGCGCGGGATGTCGATCGGCGAGGGCGCGGCCTTCCTCGTCCTGGAGGATGCCGACCACGCCCGGGCCCGCGGCGCCTCCGTGTATGCCGAGCTCGCCGGTCACGGCATGACCTCGGACGCCTTTCACGTCACCTCGCCCGACCCCGAGGGTGAGGGAATGGTGCGAGCGATGCGGGCCGCCCTCGCCTGCGCGGGTGTCCCGCCGGAAGCGGTGGGCTACTGCAACGCCCACGGCACGGGCACGCCGCAGAACGACCGCATCGAGGCGCGCGCGCTGCGGGAGGTGTTCGGCGCGGGCGGGCTGCTGGTGAGCTCGACGAAGTCGATGATCGGCCACGCCATGGCGGCCGCCGGCACCCTCGAGGCACTGGCCACCGTCCTGGCCCTCCGCGACGATACCGTGCCGCCCACGGCCACGCTGCGCACGCCCGACCCCGACGTCCCCTTCGACTGCGTTCCTGGCCAGCCCCGTGACACCGCGCTGGAGTGCGCCATCTCGAACTCGTTCGGCTTCGGCGGTCAGAACGTCACGCTGTTGTTCCGACGGGCATGACGGCGCGCGTGGTCATCACCGGCGTGGGCGTCGTTCACGGGAGCGTCGTGGGCGGCACCCCGGCCCTGGCCGCCGCGCTGGGGGCGCCGCTCCCGTCGGACCGCCGTCACGTCGGTGAGCTGCCGGGCGGGCTGATCGACGAGGCCGAGGCGCGCCGGCTCTCACGGGTCTGCCAGCTCGCGGTCGCGGCAGGACGTCTGGCCATCGGGGACGCGGGGCTCGAGCGGGGCGCCGAGCTGGGGCTCGTCCTCGGGACCGAGTTCGGCGACTTCTCCTCCACCCGCGCGTTCGCCGACGGCTTCCTCACCACCGGCCCCGCCGGCCTGTCCGCGCTGCTGTTCCCCAACACCGTGATGAACACGATGGCGGCGGCCACGACGATCGCCCTGTCCGCGCGAGCGCTCTCCCTCACGCTGAATGCTCGCAGCGTCGCCGGCGAGCTGGCCGTGGCCCGGGCCGCGGCAGTGATCGCCGCCGGCCGGGCCCCGGCGCTCGTCGCCGGGGGCGTGGACCACGTCGATCCGCTGGTGGCGAAGACGCTGCCGGAGCTCGACGAGGACGCGGTGGAGGGCGAGGGGGCGGCCTTCCTCGTCCTGGAATCCGGCGCCGAGGCCCGGGCCCGAGGAGCGCGCGTGCTCGGCGAGATCGTCGGCGTCGCCTCGCGCGCGCTGGCCGCGCGTCCCCACGGGGTCGGTCGGGCCACGGTGGCCCGGGCCATTCCCGCCGCGCTCGCCGCGGCTGGCCTGCGCGCCGACGCGATCGCCTGCGTGTACGACTCGGCCTCCGGCGATGCCATCCGGGACGCGTGGCAAGCACGCCTGCTCGATGGCGCGCTGGCCCCGAGCGCGCCGCCACGGGCCAGCCTCCGCC
>JBOHPM010000512.1:0-2776 GCA_050731715.1 Candidatus Rokuibacteriota bacterium | reverse complement strand
CATTCGCCCAGGAGCTGCGCGCGGCGGGCTTCGCCGTGCGCGAGATGCGGTCCACGTTCCTCAACGCGACCAGCCTCCTGGTCTGGGCGCGCAAGGACGGCGCCGGGCGATGAAGGACCCGGGCACGATGGCCTGGAAGGAGCGGCAACCGCCGCTGACGGGAACGCCCCGCGCGCTGCTGGACCGCTTGGTGGCCATCGCCTACGGGCTGGGCTACGACGCCATCGTGCGGGGGTTCCCGCCCTACCAGGCCCTGCTCGAGGAGGTCGTGACCGGCGTGACGCGGGCCACGGGGGGTGCCCGGCCCCGCGACGTCAAGGTGCTCGACATCGCGTGCGGCACCGGCACCGTGGCCGCCCGGCTGGCCCGCGAAGGCTATCGCGTGGTCGCGCTGGACATCGTGGAGCACCTGACCGCCGTGGCCCGGCGACGCCACGGCCGCGCCGGCGACATCACCTTTCACAATCTCGACCTGGCCCAGGACGCCGTGCCGGAGGCGGGGACGTACGACGTGTTGGTGTCCATGCACACGCTCTACTGGCATCCCGATCTCCCGGGCGTCCTCGCGGCCTGCCGGGCGGCCCTGCGCCCGGGCGGCCATGGGCTGTTTCTGACCTACGTCCGTCCCGCCCACGTGGCGAGAACGTTTCAGGTGATCCGCGCCGAGCAGGGGGTGGCCGGCGCCGTCAGGGCCCTGCGATGGCTGCTACCCACCGCCCTCTTCGAGGCGGTCCGCCACTACGAGCCTCGGTACCTGAGCCGTGACGAGTTCCACCGGGCGCTGGCCCAGGCCGGTCTCGAGGTCCTCGATCTGCGTGCGACGTTCCTGGCCGGGCTCAGCCTCTTGGCCCTGACCCGCAATCCCCGGTCCTCCCGCTCCTGAGCGCCGAGGCGTGGGGGACGCCAGCGGGGCCGGCACGGCAATCCCAGCGAGGGGCACGGGGAGTTCGGGGCACCACCAGCGGTGGGGGGGTGTCCGGTGGCGCCAGGGAACGCCCCCGGACGGGCCGGGCGCCGGTATGATCATGGGCCAGGCGAATGAGTTCCCAGCGCCGACGATCCCCGAGTCCGCGGGTACGGGCACACGATGAGCCGGGAGGACGGCGCGCGCGGACCCGGGGGCGAGGCGGTCGGAGAGCACATCATTGCCCGCGGGCGGCGAGTCTACCTGCGCACGCTGGTCCCGTCGGATCTCGAGCTGCTGAGCGAGTGGGCCGACGATCCCTTCCTGCTGCGCATGGTCGGCAGCGAGTTCCTCCGCACCTTCAAGCACGCCTGGGACAAGGACCCCTCGTTCTACGAGGCCGTCCTGAGCGATCCCAGCCAGGTGGTCCTCGTCATTGCGGCCACGGAGCAGTCGGAGCCGCGCTGGAAGAAGCCTCTGGGCCTCGTGCGGCTGTTCAGCATTCACCTCCAGGAGGGCTACGCGTTCCTGGAGACCATGCTCGGCGACCAGCAGGCCATCCGGCGCGGGCTCGGAGTCGAGGCGGGGAAGCTCATCTGCGCCTACGGGCTGGATGTGCTCGGGCTCCGGCGCATCGAGGCCAAGGTGTACGAGTACAACCGACTGTCGGTCAACTCGCTGCTCCGTCACGGTTTCCGCCAGGAGGGCGTGCTTCGCCAGGCCGGCTTCTTCAAGGGCCAGCACTTCGACGTCCTGGTGTTCGGGATCCTGCGCGAGGAGCTGGAGGCCCAACGCCAGACGGAAGCGGACCAGGACTCCTACCACTTCCCCTTCACCGGGCCCCCGGAGACGCCGGATGAGCCTGCATAAGCTCCTTCCCCTCCTCGCCCTCCTGCTGAACGTCTCGCTGGCCGGCATCGCGCTGCTGCGCAACCCGGGCAGCCGCATCAACCGCGTCTTCGCGTACTTCGTGGGGGCGCTGGCCGTCTGGAACTATGGCGTCTTCATGCTGCGGGGCAGCAGCGACGAGGCGACCGCCTACTTCTGGGAGGTCGTCATCCACGTGGGCGTCATCATGCTGCCCGCCCTCTACTATCACTTCATCCTCATCTTCCTGGACGCGACCGTCCGTCACCGGCGCTCGCTGGTGGCCGCCTACATCGCCTCCCTCGTCCTCATGTCCCTGAATCTGAGTGGCTCTCGGCTCTTCATGGCCGGCGTGACCCACACGCACTGGGGCTGGGCGCCGGCCACCGGTCCGCTCTACGTGCCCTTCTTCGTGGCCTGGAACGCGCTGCTCGTCTACGGCATCATGCTGCTGCTCGGCGCCTACCGCTCGATCGAGTCCAGCTTCCGCCGCAACCGCGCCCGCCTGGTGCTCCTGGGCTCCTTCGTCAGCATGGCGGGGGGCTTCGTCGATTTCGTGCGCTTCATCCTGGCCCAGATCTACCCGGCGGCCGACCAGATCTATCCCGTGGGCATCCCGGCCAACATGTTCTTCGCCGTCACCCTGGGCACGTCGATCGTGCGCTACCGCATGTTCGACGTCGACGTGGTGGTCAAGAAGACCGTGGTGTACTCCGGCGTGGGCGTGGTCCTCACGCTGGTCCTGGCCCTCGTCACCAGCACGGTGGAGCGCTACCTCGACCTGCACGGCGGCAGCGCGGTGTGGGTGGCCGTGCCCCTGGGCCTGCTCATGACCCTGCTGTTGAGTCCCTTCGGCCAGCGGCTGGAGAGCCACATCGAGCGGTTGATGTTCACGCGACGGCACGGATGCTACGAGACCCTGCTCGCCCTCAGCAAGCGGATGAGCGGGATCCTGCACTTCGATGGCCTCGTGGACACCCTCGTGCGGGGCCTGGTCCGGGGCGT
>JBOHPM010000511.1:0-2783 GCA_050731715.1 Candidatus Rokuibacteriota bacterium | reverse complement strand
GCGAGCGCATCCCCGATAGCGCTGGCGATCACGGCCGGCGCCGGCGTGGTACCCCCCTCCCCGCCCGCCTTCACGCCTAGCGCATTGGTCGGCGACGGCACCTCGTTCAACAGCGTCGCGAAGGACGGCACGTCGGCGGCGCGGGGCAGCGCGTAGTCCATCAGCGAGCCGGTCAGGGTCTGGCCGCTGGCGGGATCGACCACGCAGGCCTCGCACAGCGCCTGCCCGAGGCCCTGGACGATGCCGCCGTGGGTCTGGCCCTCGACGATCAGGGGGTTGATGGCGCGGCCCACATCGTCGACGGCGGCGTAGCGCGTGAGACGGACGGCGCCGGTCTCCGGGTCCACCTCCACCTCGCACACGTGGCAGCCGTTGGGGAAGACGGGCTCGTGCATCTCGTTGTCGCGGGCGACCTCGAGCCCGCCCGGGAGGTCGAACAATCCGATGCCGCGGTCGGTGCCGGCCACGGAGAAGCGGCCGCGCGTGTAGCGCATGTCGGTCTCGGCCGCCTCCATGGCCTGGGCCGCGCGGCGCTTGCCCTCGGCGATCAGATCGTCGGAGGCCAGCGCGATGACTGTGCCGGCCATGCGCATCGAGCGGCCCGAATGAGTCCCGCCGCCGACGCGGACCAGGTCGGTGTCGCCGAGCAGGATGCGGATCGCCGTCACATCGAGCTCCAGGCGCTCGGCCGCGACCTGGGCGAAGCTGGTCTCGTGCCCCTGCCCCGCCGACTGGGTGCCGATCACGACGTCGACGATCCCCTCGGGGCGCGCCGTGAGCCGCGCCTGCTCGCGCGGGGCGCCGACGGACGACTCGACGTAGTTGGCCAGCCCGCGCCCGAGCAGCGCGCCCCGTGCCTGCGCCGCGGCCCGGCGCCTGGGGAAGCCGTCCCAGTCGGCCAGGCGCATCGCCAGCGCCATGTTCTCGGCGTAGCGCCCGCTGTCGTAGACCATACCGAACGGGTTGGTGTAGGGCATCTTGGCGGGATCGATCAGGTTGCGCCGACGCAGCTCGATGCGGTCGATGCCAGTCGCGGCGGCAGCCAGGTCGACGAGCCGCTCGATGGCGAAGGTGACCTCGGGCCGGCCGGAGGAGCGATAGGCCTGGGTGGGCACGGTGTTGGTGAAGACGGCGCGCGCGCGCACGCGTGCCACGGGGATGCCGTAGTTGCCGGTCACCAGCGCCGAGCCCTTGCCGAGCGGCGAGAAGGAGACGGCGCGCGCGCCGACGTTGGAGATGTTGTCGGCGCTGAGGGCGAGGAAGCGACCGTCGGCGTCGAGCGCCAACTTCACGCGGGTGACGAGGTCGCGGCCCTGGTAGTCGCTCACCAGCGTCTCGGCGCGCGTGGCCGTGTACTTCACGGGCCGGCCGAGCTTGCGGGCCGCCCAGAGCACGAGGCCCGATTCGACGTAGACGCGGTTCTTGGTCCCGAAGTTGCCTCCCACGTCGAGCGAGACCACGCGCAGCCGCTCGGGTGGCAGGCCCAGGACTTCGGCGATCTCACGACGCTGGCGGACCGCGCCACCGCTACCGGCGTAGAGCACGTAGCGTCCAGTCACCGCATCGTAGGCGCCCAGCGCCGCGCGCGGCTCGAGGGGCACGCCGGTCACCCGTCCCACGTGGAAGTCGCCGGCGACCACGTGCGCCGCCCGGGCGAACGCCCCATCCACCGCTGCCTGCTCGCTCCCGAACGAGCAATCGACGCAGGTGTTCGTCGGCACCTCGTCCCACACCGCGGGCGCCCGGCCCTCGGCCGCTTCGGCGGTGTCGATCACGAACGGCAGGGGCGCCCAGGTGACGCGCACGGCTCCGGCCGCGTCCTCCGCCTGGGCCCTGGTCTCGGCCACCACCATCGCGACGGCCTCGCCCACGTGGCGAGCCCTGTCGGCGGGCAGCAGAACATGCGGGCCGAAGAAGATCGCGCCGCCTCCGGGAGCGCGAAGCTTGAGATCGTAGCGATTGGCCGGCACCGGGCTATGCGGGATGGGGCCGAGCCCATCGGCGAGAACATCGGCGCCCGTGAAGACGTCGAGCACGCCCGGCATCGCGCGTGCCGCACTCGTCTCGATCGCGACGATGCGAGCGTGGGGATGGGGCGAGCGCACCATCGCCGCGCAGGCCTGGCCGGGCAGCGAGAAGTCGTCGCTGAAATGCCCCTGGCCGCGCAGGAGGCGGGCGTCCTCCTTGCGCCGGAGCGGCTGACCGATGCTCATGCCGCGATTGTAGGGCCTGGCCGCCGTCCTTGCCCACTCCACCTGGTCACGCTATAGTCGCGGCCGACCGGAACCAAGGGGCGGCTGTCGACGCCCTGCGCGTCCAGGAAAGCGATGGTGGTGATAGTCCCGCGTAGCTGCCTGTCGCTCGGTCTAGCCGTCGCGCCAGCGCGACTGAACAGAGGACCGAGATGAAGCTCATCAGGGGTTTCCCGTGGGCCATGTGCAGTCTGGTCATCGTCCTGACGGCCCTCCCCGGCCGGGCCGCCGACTATCCGGCACCGAAGGAGGGCAGCTGGGTGGTGCGCGACTTCCGCTTCCACACCGATGTGGCGGTGCCGATGGCGTCCTTACCGACCGAGATGTCAGGCCGCAACTGGATGACCCGCCGCCTGATCATCGATTCGATCCGCAACGACCCGGAGTGGATGAACGGCAACTACACCAAGCAGCCCCGCAGCTTGCAGTTCGCGTCGGTGTTCTACGGCATCGCCACCAACGGCGGGAACCAGCGCCTCCAGAAGGCCGCGCCCACGCGCGAAAAAGCCGACCAGCTGCTCACCCAGCGCC
>JBOHPM010000510.1:0-2801 GCA_050731715.1 Candidatus Rokuibacteriota bacterium | reverse complement strand
ACATGGTGCGCAGCCAGGCTCAGGTGAAGGAGCTCTGGGAGACCGCGCGAGTCCTGGAGGGGGGAACGCGCCACGCCTCCGTGCACGCCTCCGCCGTGGTCATCTCCGACGAGCCGCTGGACGAGCACATCCCGCTCTACAAGGATCCCAAGCGTCCGGAGCTCATCACCGGCTACGCCATGGGGCCGATCGAAAAGCTCGGCCTGCTCAAGATGGACTTCCTGGGCCTCCGCACTCTCACCGTGCTCGCCAACACGGTCAAGCTGATCCGCGAGTCCCGAGGAGTCGAGCTCGATTTCGACCATGTTCCGCTGAACGACGCGCCGACCTACGAGCTTCTGGGTGAGGCCAGGACGTTCGGCGTCTTCCAGCTGGAGTCGGCGGGCATGCGCGACGCGCTGCGCGGTCTTCGGCCCGAGCGCCTGGAGGACATCATCGCCATGGTCTCGCTGTACCGGCCGGGCCCGATGGAGCTCATCCCGGACTTCATCAACCGGCGGCACGGGCGGGCCAAGATCACGTACGAACATCCCGCCATGGAGACCTACACCCGGGAGACGTACGGGATCATGGTGTACCAGGAGCAGATCATGCAGATCGCCTCCGAGATGGCGGGGTTCACCATGGGGGAGGCGGACACGCTGCGCCGGGCCATGGGCAAGAAGGACCGTGACCTCATGGCCCAGCAGCGCGACAAGTTCATCGCCGGCTGCCGGGAGCGGGGCACGGCCGCCGCCAAGGCTGAGCGCGTCTGGGAGCTGATGGAGAAGTTCGCCGGCTACGGATTCAACAAGTCGCACGCCGCCGCGTACGGCCTGGTCGCCTATCAGACGGCCTACGGCAAGGCCAACTACCCGGTGGAGTTCATGGCCGCCCTGCTCACCTCGGAAATGGGCGACACCGACAAGATCGTGAAGTACATCGACGAGTGCCGGGCCATGGGGATCCGGGTCGAGCCGCCCGACGTGAACGTCTCGCAGGTGACGTTCAGCGTATCCGGTCGCGCCATCCGCTTCGGGCTGGCCGCCATCAAGAACGTGGGCGAAGCGGCGATGGAATCGATCCTGGCCACACGGACCCGGGACGGGTCGTTCCAGGACCTGGAGGACTTCTGCACGCGAGTGGATTTGCGGTTGGTCAACCGCCGGGTGCTGGAGAGCCTCATCAAGGCGGGCGCGTTCGATTCCCTGGGCCTGTCGCGCGCCCACCTGATGACGACCGTCGACGCCGCTCTGGAGGCCGGTCAGCGCCGGCAGCGCGAGCGGGTCGAAGGCCAGGCCTCGTTCTTCGACTTGCTGCCCGGCGCGACGCCCGCGCCCAAGGCGGAACCGGTCGCCGTGGTGCCGGAGTGGGATGCCGATGAGCGGCTGGCGTTCGAGAAGGAGGTCCTCGGCTTCTACATCTCCGGTCACCCGTTGGCCCGCTACGGATCCGTGGTCGAGTCGCTCGGCATCACGGCCACCGCCGACCTGGCCAGCAAGGGCCCGGGCAGCCGCGTGCTCCTGTTCGGCCAGGTGGCTGCGCTCAAGGAGACCTCCACCAAGAGCGGCAATCGCATGGCGTTCCTCACGCTGGAAGACATGAATGGCAGCGTGGAGGTGACCGTGTTTCCCGAGCCGTTCAAGGCGGCCGCCGAGCACCTGCGCTCCCGCGAGCCGCTGCTGGTCCGGGGGCGCCTCGACGATAGCGACCGAGGGCGAGTGGTCCTGGCCGAGGACGTCCGGCCCCTCGCCCAGGCCCTGGACGAGGGGGCGGCGCGCAGCGCGCCGGCCGGTGAGCCGCACGCCCTGCACATCCGCCTGCGTCCCGGGGAGGACGCCGAGCAGGTGCTCGCCGCCGTGAAGACGCTCTGCGCGGATCACCGCGGGCCGGTGCCGGTGTTCCTCCACCTCCTGCTGTCCAACGAGGAAGTGGTCGTCCGGGCGCGGGCCCTGGCCGTGAACCCCAGCCCCGAGCTCTTGAAGAAGCTCGACGAGCTGCTCGGGCCCGCCGCCAGCACGGTGCAGCATGCCCGAAGCGCTTGATTTCGAGCAGCCGCTCCTGGAGCTGGAAACGCGGATCGCCGAGTTGCAGGCCCAGGACGATCCCGACACGCGCGACGAGATCGGGCGACTGGAGGAGCGGCTCGCGCGCCTGCGCCAGCGGACCTTCGCCAGCCTGACCCCGTGGCAGACGACCCAGCTGGCCCGCCACCCGCGGCGCCCGCACACGCGCGACTACTGCCGCCTGCTCTTCGAGGACTTCCTCGAGCTGCACGGCGACCGCCTGTACGGCGACGATCCCGCCATCGTCGGCGGGCTGGCGCGCTTCGAGGGCGGGGGCGTCGTGGTGCTCGGCCACCAGAAGGGGCGCGAGACCCGCGAGAAGCTCGCGCGCAATTTCGGGATGCCCCACCCCGAGGGCTACCGCAAGGCGTTGCGTCTCATGCAGATGGCCGAGAAGTTCGAGAAGCCGGTGGTCACGTTCATCGATACTCCGGGGGCCTATCCGGGCATCGGCGCCGAAGAGCGCGGCCAGGCCGAGGCCATCGCGCGTAATCTGCGAGCGATGGCGGCGCTGCGCACACCGATCGTCGCCGTCGTCACCGGTGAGGGGGGCAGCGGCGGGGCCCTGGCCATCGGGATGGGCAACCGCGTGCTCATGCTGGAGCACGCGGTCTACTCGGTGATCTCCCCCGAGGGCTGCGCGGCGATCCTGTGGGGGGACGCGGGGAAGGCACCCGAGGCCGCCGAGATCATGAAGATCACAGCCAAGGACCTGCTGCGTCTGGGCGTCATCGACGCGGTGGTGCCGGAGCCCCC
>JBOHPM010000509.1:0-2803 GCA_050731715.1 Candidatus Rokuibacteriota bacterium | reverse complement strand
TTCGTGTTCCGGAAATACGATGTCCCGGACGACACCACCCATCGCCGGTGGTCCACCGTCTTCGGCGTGGCCAGCCTCTTGACGCCGTTTTTCCTGGGACTCTCCCTGGGGGGCCTGGCCTCCGGCGAGGTGCGCGTGGAGGCGGGCCGGGTGACCACGGGCTTCCTGGCCGGATGGACCGGTCCCTTCGCGGTGGGTTGCGGGCTCTTCACCGAGACGCTCTTCGCCTTCCTGGCCGCGGTCTACCTCACGATCGACCCTGAGCTCGAGCCGGATCTCCAGTCGGACTTTCGCCGCCGGGCGCTCTGGGCCGGCGGGCTACTGGCGCCGGTGGCCGTGCTGGTGCTGGTCCTGGCTCGCGAGGGCGCCCCCAAGATCTTCATCGGCCTCACGAGCGGGTGGGGAATCCCGCTGCTCCTGGCCGCCGCCGGGTGCGGCGCCGTCGCGCTGACCACGCTCTGGACCCGACGCTTCCGCGCGGCCCGCGCGGCGGCCGTCGTGACGGTCGCGCTGATCGTGCTCGGCTGGGGCCTGGCCCAGTATCCCTACCTGGTCGTTCCCGATCTCACGGTGCACAACGCGAAGTCCACCGAGCCGACGCTGGTCCTGCTGGTGTGGGTCCTGGCTGGTGGTGCCCTGCTGCTCTTCCCGTCGTTCGCCTACCTCTACTGGGTGTTCAAGGGACAGGGACGATCGTGAGCTATCAACGAGCCGCCGCCTTCTGGCTCTTGCTCGCGGCGGGCTCCCCGCCGACGCTCGGACAGGATCCCCTCAACACCTCCTACCTCGTCGAGGGTGTGGCCTTCACGCTTCGGGATGGACGGGCGGAAGGGGCTGGACTCCACGTGTCCGGTCCGCCGGTGTTCGCCGACCTGAACGGGGATGGCGCCGCCGATGCCGCGGTCGTGCTCGTCCATGAGCCGGGGGGCAGCGGGACGTTCTTCTACGTCGCGGCCGCCGTGCGGACCGCGCACGGGTACCGGGGAACCAACGCCGTGCGCGTCGGGGATCGGATCAGCCCGCTGGAGCTCCGCGTCGAGGGCCGAACGATCGTCTACACCTACGCCGACCGGTTACCCCAGGAGAGCTTCGCCGTCCGCCCGGCGGTGGTGCGATCGAAACGGTTGATGCTCACCCGGGGGACGCTGCAGGAAGTGCCGTGACGTCCACATGGGCGTCGAAGGCGGCCTGGCCGGCGGCGAAAGGGAAGACGTCGACGGCGTGATCGGGGATCACCGGCGCCCCTGACGTCAGGCGATTCAGACCCTCCCAGCCGTCGCGCATCCACACGGTCCCGGTCGGGATCTTCGGCGTCACCCGGGCTTTGGCCGCGAACTCCCCGCGCTCATTGTGGATGCGGACGGGGCCGCCGTCCTCGACGCCGCGGGCTGCGGCGTCGGCAGGCGAGATCCATAGAACGGGTTCGGGGTCGGCCGCGGCCAGAGAAGGCAGCGCCCGCCCGTGATCGTAGAAGCCGTGGAACTGGGTCAGCGAGCGCCCCTGATGGAAGACGAGCCGTCCGGGCGGCACCGCCATCTCCTCGTAGACGGGCAGCGGCGGCAGCCCCAGCTCGCCCGCGCGCTCCGAGTAGAATTCGACCTTGCCCGACGGTGTGTCGAAGTGGCGGTCGGGATACGCGACGTGTGAGATGCGCAGGGGTCGGATCCCGTCTTCGGCGGTGAGCGCCGCCACCGTGGCGTGGCCGGTCGAGGAGTGGTCGAGGATGGCGTCGATCGCGCCCTCCTCGCTGGCCCACGGGAAAAAGTCGTCCACGCCGAGCCGGTCGGCCAGCTCGCGCAGCACCCGGACGGCCGAGCGGGTCTCGCCGGCGGGGGTCAACACCTGCGGCATCAGGTAGAGATGCGTGTTGGTGCTCTTGCAACCGATCTCCTCGAGCCAGCTGGTGCCGGGCAGCACGACGTCCGCGAACCGGCGGGCGGTGTCGTTCATGAAGAGGTCCTGGCTCACCACCAGATCGGCGCGGGCCAGGCCTTCGGCCAGGCGTCCGGCATCGGCGAACGATGAGAGCATATCGGTCCCGAAGAGGAGCAAGGCCTTCACCCGGCGCTCGAGGAGCGCTTCCGTGATGCGGGGCATCTGGCTGGGGATGTAGTCACCCGCCGGCCGCCGGTCCAGCGCGACGATGTCGGCCAGGGCCTGGCCGTGACTGGACGCGCCGTGACGGGGACCGAACCCGCCACCGGCGACGCCGAGGCTTCCGGTGAGGCCGGGCAGACACCCGATGGCCCGCGCGGCGTGCCAGCCGTTGGCCCCCTTGTGCATGGAGCTTCCACCCACGAGGATCATCGACGGCCGCGTGGTCGCGTAGCGACGGGCCAAAGCCACGATGCGGTCGCTGGCGAGGCCGGTGACGCCGGCCGCCCAGGCCGGCGTGTAGCGGCCGACGTGCGCGGAGAGCTCGGCGAAGCCCACCGTGTGCCGCGCGACGAAGTCCCGATCCCAGAGCCCTTCGGTGATGATCACGTGCATCATGGCCAGGGCCAGGGCGGCGTCGGTCCCGGGGCGGATCAGGAGCATCTCGTCGGCCTGGGCAGTTGCCTCCGTCTCCCGGATGTCGATGGCCACGATGTGGGCGCCGCGGCGGCGCGCCGCGGCGAGGTGGCGCCCGGTGTTGGGCTGGGAGGCGAGGTTCGCGCCCCACAGGAGCACGAGCGCCGCGTGCTCACCCATGTCCTCCTTCGTGTTCACCCGGAGCACGCCGGTGAGCCCCAGCCCGAATCCGCCCAACCCCCAGCAGATGATGGCGGGGCTCCACCACTGGCATCCCCAGAGATTGGCGAAG
>JBOHPM010000508.1:0-2804 GCA_050731715.1 Candidatus Rokuibacteriota bacterium | reverse complement strand
ATCCGGGGGCGCCGCTCTTCGTGATCGGCGAACCGCCGCTGCGGGCCGAGCTGGCCGCCCACGGCTTCGCCGTGCGCAATGATCACCACGTGCGGTGGGTGGTGATCGCCTTCGACCGCGGGTTCGACTACGCCAAGCTCGACACGGCGCTGCAGGCTGTCCGGCGGAACGGCGCCCGGCTCATCGCCACCAACCCCGACCGTACCTGCCCGACCGAGGAGGGGGAGATCCCCGATTGCGCCGGCATGATCGCCGCGGTGGAAGCGGTGACCGCGCGGACCGTCGACGTCGTCGTCGGCAAGCCCTCGCCCATCATCCTCGGCGTCGCGCTGGGGGCGCTCGAGGTGGCCCCGGCGGACTGCGTGATCGTCGGCGATCGGATCGAGACCGACATCGTGATGGGCCGGCGCGCCGGGCTGACCACCGTCCTCGTGCTCAGCGGGGTCACGCGCGCCGACGACCCCCGCATCGCCGAGGTCAAGCCGGACGCCGTGATACGATCGATTCGGGATCTCCTCGACTCATGGCCCGAGCGATCGAGCTGACCGATGGTGACTACGACGTCGTCATTCTCGGTGGCGGCGTGGCCGGCGCCGGCGTGGCCCGTGACCTCACCCTGCGTGGCGTGTCGGTCGCGCTGCTCGAGAAGGGAGACTTCGCCTCCGGCACCACGTCGCGATCGTCCAAGCTGATCCATGGCGGTCTGCGGTACCTGGAGCTGTTCGATGTCGGACTGGTGCGCGAGTCGCTCCGCGAGCGGGAGACCCTGCGGCGGCTGGCCCCGCACCTGCTGCGCCCCTTGCCCTTCCTGGTGCCGATCTACCGGGACTCCTCGCGCAGCCTTATCAAGGTGCGGATCGGGCTCACGCTGTATGACTGGCTGGCCCCCCGCCACGGCCGTGAGCGCTACCGGGTGCTGGCGCCCGTCGACGCGCTCAGCCTGGAGCCCGCCCTGCGCGCCGACGACCTCAAGGGCGCCGGCTACTACTTCGACGACCTCCTGCTGTTTCCCGAGCGGCTTTGCCTGGAGAACATCCTGTCGGCCTGCCGTCATCGGGCTCGGGCCTTCAACTACACCGAAGCCGAGGAGCTCGTGCGCGACCACCGGGGTCGCCTGGTCGCGGTCAAGGCCCGCGACCTGCTCAGTGGTCGGGTGGCCACGCTTCGCTGCCGGGTGGTGGTCAACGCCACCGGGCCCTGGGTCGACCTCGTCCGCGAGCGCGCAGGCATCGCCGAGCGGGGGAGCCGCATCGTGCGACGGACGAAGGGGATCCACTGCCTGTTGCCCCGCCTCACCGAGCGGGCCATCTATCAGAGCACCCGCGACGACCGCATGATCTTCGTGATCCCCTGGCGCGACTTCTCCCTGGTCGGCGCCACCGACACCGACTTCGAGGGCGACCTCGACCGCCTCGCGGCGACCCGAGAGGAGGTCACGTATCTCCTCGACGAGGTCCGCAAGGTGGTGCCCGACGACCGAGTCGCTCCCGAGCAGGTCGCCTACACCTACGCCGGCGTGCGCCCACTGTCGTGGGAGGAGGACTCGCGCGCCTCGGACGTGTCGCGCGCGCACCGGGTCGTGCCCGAGGCCGAGGGAACGCTGCTATCGATCACGGGGACCAAGCTCACGTGCTACCGGAGCCTGGCCGCCGAGCTGGGCGATGCGGTGCTGCGGACGCTGGGGCGTCAGACGGCTAGCCGAACGGACCGTCTGATGCTCGACGGCGCCGATGGGGAGGTCGGGCACCTGGAGGCCCGGACCTGGCTGGACGTGGGGCTGGAGGTGGCCGCGTCCGGTCTGGGCCGCGAGACCGTGCAGACCCTGGTGGAGACTTACGGTCGCGGCTACCGACGGGTGATCGAGCTGGCCGGCAAGGTGCCCGGTGGCACCGAGCTCCTGTGTCCCCAGAATCACGAGATCGCGGCCCAGCTCTACACGGCGGTGCAGGATGAGCAGGCCGTCTCGCTTCAAGATCTGCTGCTCCGTCGCACCGGCATCGGTACGAGCCGGTGCCAGGGACTCGATTGTGCCGAGCCGATCGGACGCCGTATGGCCCAGCTGTCGGGATGGACGCCGCGCCGCCTGCAGGCCGAGCTCGACGCCTATCACGCCCACGTCGCCCGTTCGCGGCGCTTCCGCGACTAGAGGTGAGGACCGGGCTCGCCCTCTTCGTCCTGGCTCTGGCTTGCGCCGCTCTGCCAGCCGCCGGCGTCGGCGCGCGGGTGGCGGCTCACCGCGGCGGCGCGCTCCTGTGGGTGGAGAACAGCCTGGGCGCCTATCGCAAGGCGCTGGCCCTGGGTGTCGACTACGTCGAGACCGACGTGCACCTGACGGCCGACGGCGACGTGGTCGTCCTGCATGACGCCACTCTGGACCGCACGACCACCGGGACGGGGACCGTCCGCGAGGCCCGGCGCGACGCGCTGTCCCGGTTGCGGCTCCGGGCTCGCGCCGGGGGCCTGACCGATGAGCCCCTCCCCGCGCTGGCCGAGCTCCTCGACCTCGTCCGGCCGAGTCGGGCCGAGCTCCTGCTGGAGATCAAGGTCGACGAACGGGGCCGACGCTACGCAGGCATCGAGGAGAAGGTGCTGGCCCTCCTGCGTGAGCGCGACCTCGCCGCCCGGACTCTGATCATGGCCTTCGAGCCCGCCACGCTGCGCCGCGTGCGCGAGCTGGACCCCGCGGTGCGCACCGTGCTCCTGATCGAGCGTGGCCGGGTCCAGCACGAGCGGGTCTGGCCGGCGGCAGCCGTCACGCGCGCTGTCGAGCTGGGCGCCGCGGCAGTAGGCTTCAACCACCGCCT
>JBOHPM010000507.1:0-2817 GCA_050731715.1 Candidatus Rokuibacteriota bacterium | reverse complement strand
GGATCGTCGTCGAGGGCTCGGTGCTGACGACCGACTGCCGTCCGATATCGCGCGCCCTCATCGACGTCTGGCAGGCCGACGACCGGGGCGCCTACGACAATGCTGGCTACCGCCTGCGCGGCCACCAGTTCACCGACGATGCGGGCCACTACCGCCTCGAGACGATCGTGCCCGGCCACTATCCGGGCCGGACCCGCCACGTGCACGTGAAGCTCCAGGCCCCGAACGGTCCTGTGCTCATCACCCAGCTGTACTTCCCGGGCGAGCCCGCCAACCAGCAGGACGGCATCTTCCGTCCCGAGCTGGTGATGAAGGTCCGGGAGGGCGGCGACAGCAAGCTGGCCAGCTTCGACTTCGTGCTCCTGACCCCCGCCGGCAAGACGTGAGCGCTCCGTCGTCGCCCATGGAGCGGCGGCGGCTCGGGAAGACGGACATCCAGGCGAGTGTCCTGGGCTTCGGGGGCTCGGAAGTCGGCTACCAGCGGGTGAGCGCCCGCAGTGTCGCCCGCCTGCTCGGCGACGCGCTGGACGCCGGCCTCAACGTCATCGACACCGCCGAGTGCTACGAGAACAGCGAGGCCCTGATCGGTCAGGCGGTGGCGTCCCGGCGCGGCGAGGTCTATCTCCTGAGCAAGTGCGGGCATCCCGATGGCTGGGGACGCGGGGACTGGCGCCCGGCCTCGTTGCTGGCCAGTATCGAACGTAGCCTCCGGCGGCTCCAAACCGACTACCTCGATCTGATCCAGCTCCACAGCTGCCCGCGCGCCCAGCTGCAGGCCGGCGACGTCATCGCCGCGCTGGAAGGGGCGCGTGAGCGGGGCTGGACGCGGTACCTGGGCTACAGCGGCGACGGCGAGGCGGCGCGCTATGCCGTGGAGTGTGGCCGCTTCGACACGCTGCAGACGTCGGTCAACATCGCCGATCAGGAGGCGTTGGAGCTGACGTTGCCGCTGGCCCGGGCCCGGGGAATGGGGGTGATCGCCAAACGCCCCCTGGCCAACGTGGCCTGGACCTACGCCCGGAAGCCCGCCGAGCCCTACTACCAGACGTACTGGTCACGCCTCCGCGCGCTCGACTATCCCTTCCTGCGCGAGGCGGCGCCGACGGCGGTGGCCACGGCGTTGCGCTTCACCCTGAGCGTCCCTGGCCTGCATACCGCGATCGTGGGGACGGCGCGGCCCGGCCGGTGGGAGCACAATGCGGCGTCGCTCCAGATCGGCCCCTTGCCGGCGGCCGATCTGGAGCGGATCCGGACGCGCTGGCGCGAGGTCGCCGACGCGTCCTGGGTGGGTCAGGTCTGACGCGTCAGCGCGCGCCGTCGACCGCCACGCCGATGACCCGGAACTGACCCGCGTCCTCTTTCAGCATCATCGTGGCCGGCCCCCGCATCTCCTGGCCGTCGACGCGCACGGCCAGCTCGCTCACCGTAACGCCCTTCACCTCCGTGCCGTTGCGGACCGTGGAGAGGCCGCGGAACGGGAACTGCATCGTCACCTCAGACTTCCGCGCCGCCGGCTCGAGGCGGAAGGTCTTGTCGCCGAGCTTCACGGGAACCGCGTCGGCGGCGACGTCCTTCATCTGATCCCATTGCTCGTGCCCCCACGCCATGAGGAAGGCGTGGGCGGCCGCGATGTGCGCCGGCGAGCCTTTCGGCTCCTGGGCGCCCGCGGCGATCGGTGACAGAACGATGACGGCGGCCAGCACCAGCACTGCTCCCCAGCGAGCATTCATGGCAACACCCCCGGCGCCCGCCCACGCAAAGGCGGTACCAAGCGTCGGCCGGCGGCGAACGCGCTGACTTTCCGGCAGCTCCGGCGTCAACGTCCGGACGCTTCGTGCCAGGTTGACGTGACAAACGTGCCCGCGATCGGCGAAGTGACCCTTCCACGATGCGCGCCGGCCCGCCCCGGGACGTCGCCGCCGGTGCGCATCGAACAAATGTCGGTTCCCGACGGGGACCCCTCGTAGATTGTTTTTAAGACGATTGGTGTGCGACTTCGCAGAGAGTTCACCATGGCCACGAAGGAGGCGACGACGATGTGCAGAGTGTTGGCGGTGATGTCGATCGTGTTGGGGTTGCTGGCCGGATGTGTCTCGCAGTCGAAGTACCAGACGCTGGAGACTCAGACCACCGCAGAGCGGGTGAGCCTGGAGCAGGAGATCTCCGCGCTCCGCTCGCAGCGGCAAGAGCTGGAGGGGCAGAAGCGATCGCTGGAGAGCCAGCTCAGCTCGCTCCGCGACGAGGTGGATCGACGCGAGACCGAGCTGTCCGGTGTCAATCAACAGCTGTCCAGCCTGAGCCAGGAAAGTACGACGCAGCGACGCGACCTCGAGGCGCAGAAGTTGTCGCTGCAGCATCAGATCGCCTCGCTCAACGACCGGCTCTCCGAGACGGATCGGCGGGCCGCCGAACTGGCGACCCAGAAGGAGGATCTTGCCAACCAGAAGACCCAGCTGGCTGCCCAGAAGGACGAAGAGATCCGCCGCCTGCGGGGCACCTACGACACCCTGGTGAAGGATCTGGAGAGCGAGATCACCAAGGGCGAGATCAAGGTCAAGCAGATTCGGGACCGGCTCTCGGTGCAGCTGGTCGAGAAGATCCTCTTCGACTCCGGCAAGACGGACATCAAGCCCGAGGGCAAGGCCGTGCTGGACAAGGTCGGCAACGTCCTCGCCACCGTTCATGACAAGCAGATCCGCATCGAGGGCTACACGGACTCCGTGCCGATCAGCCCCGCCCTGCGCAGCAAGTTCCCCTCGAACTGGGAGTTGTCGACACGGCGGGCGACGACCGTCCTCCGCTATCTGCAAGACAAGG
>JBOHPM010000506.1:0-2839 GCA_050731715.1 Candidatus Rokuibacteriota bacterium | reverse complement strand
TCCGGCCTCCGTGGGGCATGGTCAACGCGGCCATGTTCCCGACTCTGCGCCGGTGGCGCGAGCGCTGCGTCTTCTGGTCGATCCAGACCGAAGGCCTCCGCCCGCGGAGCCCGACGGCACAGGCCGCGCACTTGCGCCGCCGGGCCCACACCGGGGCCATCGTCGACCTCCACGACGCCGAGGGCCTCGCCGGGGCGCCGGCCCGGCTGCTGGCCGCGCTGCCGGTCATGGTCGAGGAGCTCCGCGCGGCGGGCTACGACCTGGTGACCGTCACCGAGCTCCTCGGCGGGCCAGGAAGCGGAGGAACTCCACCCCCTCCTTGAGGCGCCGGCGCCCGACGGCGGGGTCGCGCACCATCTCGGCGCCGATGGCGAAGAGCTTGCGCGGGCGGAAGTAGAAGCGCCGGTAGAACTCGTCCACGGAGGCGAAGATCTCCGTGCGGGACAGGTGCGGGTAGCCGAGGACCGCCGTCTGCACGCCCGCGTCGTCCACCAGATGGCTGTCGGCCAGCCAGCCCAGCTCCTGGGCCTGCTGGTGGAGCGCGGTACCCGGGTACGGCGCGGCCAGCGAAGCCTGGAGCGTGTCGGGGTCGATCTCCTGGGCGAAGCGAATCGTCTCCTCGATCGTCTCGCGCGTCTCGCCGGGTAGCCCCATGATGAACGTGCCGTGGATCTTGATGCCCAGGGCCTTGGCGTCACGGGTGAACTCGCGCGCCCGGTCGAGCCGGGTGCCCTTCTTCACGTTGTTGAGGATCTCCTGGCTGCCCGACTCGTAGCCCACCAGGAGCAGGCGCAGCCCGTGATCCTTCAGCACCTTCAGCGTCGTGGCTGGCACGTTAGCCTTGGCGTTGCAGGACCAGGTGACGCCGAGCCTGCCGAGCCCGCGCGCGATCGCCTCGGCCCGGGGCAGGTCGTCGGTGAACGTGTCGTCGTCGAAGAAGTACTCCTTGACCTGGGGGAACAGCTGGCGGGCGCGCGCGATCTCGGCCACCACGTGCTCGACGCTCCGCGTCCGGTAGCGCTGACCCCCGACGGTCTGCGGCCAGAGGCAAAACGTGCAGCGGGACCGGCAGCCGCGACCCGTGTAGATCGAGACGTACGGATGCAGGAGGTAGCCCACGAAGTACTGCTCGATGACGAGGTTCCGATGATAGACGTCGACCACGAACGGCAGGGCGTCCATATCCTCGAGCAGGGGGCGCTCCAGCGTCCGCTTGACGGTGCCGTTGCTGCGGTAGGAGAGGCCGGCCACCGTCGCCAGCGCTCGGCCCTGGGCGACCTCCCGGATCGTGAAGTCGAACTCGGCGCCGCAGACGAAGTCGATCGCCGGTGAAGCCGCCAGCGCCTGTTCTCGCTGCACGGCGACGTGGGCCCCGACGAACCCCACCCTGAGCTCGGGATTGGCCGCCTTCAGGGCCTCGGCCACCCGCACGTCGTGAGCGAACGACGGGGTGCTCGTGTGCAGGACCGCCAGGTCGTAGTCGCGGGCCCGGGGCGTGACGTCTTCGAGGGTCAGCCCGGCCGGTGGTGCGTCGATCAGCCGGCTACCCGGGACGAGGGCCGCGGGTTGCGCCAGCCAGGTCGGGTACCAGAAGGAGCGCACCTCCCGTCGCGCTTGATAGCGCGATCCCGCCCCCCCGTCGAAACCCTGGAAGGAGGGCGGGTGCAGGAAGAGCGTGCGCAAGTAGTCGGGCATCGGGTCTCCTCTGCTCGTGGCTCGTGCCGCTCGGTCTCTCAGCGATTCACGTAGAGCCGGCGCCCGCCGGCCTCGGCGACGAGGCGGGCGCCGGGCAGCTCGGCGGCCACCGAGCGCGTCG
This sequence comes from Candidatus Rokuibacteriota bacterium, assembly GCA_050731715.1. GTDB lineage: Bacteria > Methylomirabilota > Methylomirabilia > Rokubacteriales > CSP1-6 > 40CM-4-69-5. The sequence goes on along the minus strand of JBOHPM010000506.1, from coordinate 1,023 downwards.
GCGCGCGGATGGTGATCAGCCACACGCGGTGGCCGGCCCAGGCCTCTCGTAGCCGCTCCCGCTCCCAGAGCACGTCAGCGGCGTCCTCGAAGGTAGCGCCAAACCCGAGCACGCTGCGGCGGCCGTCGACGATGACGGGGCGCCGCTGCGAGTACCACTCCAGTGCGCCGGAATTCTCCAGGGGACCCTCGTGGACGACCAGATCGTCGGGCCCGGCGCGCCGGGCTACTTCCACGGCCAGGGGACGGACAGCGCGCTGCGCCGCCACCGCGGCCAGCCCGGCGCCGACAGCGGGCAGCACGGCAACCATCGCGGCCAGCACGAGCGCGGGCGCCCAGGGGCCGGCGGCGCGAGCGCGGTCCCAAGCCAGGAAGCCTAGCCCGGCCGCGGCCACCGTGAAGATCAGCGCCGTCACCCCCAGCAGCAGGCGGATCTCCTCCCACGGCGGCGCCACGGTGGCGTGCCCAGCCTCGGCGGCCTTGCGCGTGGCGACGTCGGTGGCGTCGAGCACCTGGCTGGCGAACTGCTCGCTGCCGCCGGCCCACAGCATCCCGCACGCGAAGGCCAGCGCGGCAAACGCCACGAGATGCCCGAGGATCAGTGCGCGGCGGGGGCCCTGGAGCCAGGCGCGCGCCGCGAGCAACGCGATGGCCGGGTACGCCGGAAGCCCATAGTGGGGGAGCCGGAAGGCCGACAGCGCCGTGAGGCCGAGCACCGCTGCCGTCCACAACGCGAGCACCACCCAGGGCGCTTCACCTGGCTCCCGCCAGCGGCCGTGGCGCAGCAGCGCCGCCACGGCCACGGCGGCCGCGATGATCCACGGCGCGGCCCCGACTCCAGCTACGATCAGGAACTCCAGCGCCGAGAGCGGGACGTCCTCGTCGGGGAAGTGGCGAGCCCGGGCGGCGTTCAGCAGGTGGTTGTCGACGACCGTGTACCAGGTGAAGCCGGGGCTGCGCAGCTCGACCAGCGCCCACCAGCCGAACCCCAGCGCCACCGCCGCCGCCACGCCCGCCGCGGGCA
>JBOHPM010000505.1:0-2843 GCA_050731715.1 Candidatus Rokuibacteriota bacterium | reverse complement strand
CGAGCCCGGCGACGACCAGGGCCTGCAGAGGGCACCGTACGTGCCCGAGCGCTTGCACGACGTCGGGGAGCCGACCAAACGAGCCCTGGGCGCCGGCCATGGCCAGCACGACGGGTAGCCGCGAGGAGAGCCCGAGGGCGGCGCGAGCGTCGCCGGGCTCGACCGGAGTCTCGAACTCCGCACGCACGGGGACGCCGGTGACGACGATCCGGCTCGGCGGGATTCCCCGGGCGATGAAGTCGTGCTTCACCTCGTCGGCGGCCACGCAGTAGCGGTCCACGCCGTGGGCGATCCACTGGCTGTGGGCAACGAAGTCCGTCACGACCGTCGTGTGGGGCGGCATCCCGGGGGTCCGCGCGGCCAGGGCTGCCATCACCACGGCGGGGGTGGCGTGGACCGTCACCACGGCGTCGGGAGCCTCACGCCCCAGGAGCGCGGCCAACCCGGCCTCGCCCAGACGGGTGGCGCCGAAGGTCAACGGCGAGCCGCTGGTCAGCCGGTCGCCCAGCGCATAGGCGACGCCCCAGAGACTGGGGGCCCGGCGCAGCACCCAGTGGTACAGTCCCCGCGTGGCGCGAGCGAAGACCGGGTGGACCAGATCGCGGAAGTGATCCACGACCGTCACCGCGGCGCCGGCCCGCTGGAAGGCGGAGGCGAGGCTGCGCGCGGCGGCGTTGTGACCGGAGCCGTAGCTCGCGGTGAGGATCAGCACGCGGGCCATGGCGGGGACTATCCTACCCGGGAGGGGCGATGGGCGGCAAAGGCACTCTGCAGTTTCTGATCTGGGTAGCGACCCTGTTCTTCGTCGTGATGATGTTCGTGCCGCTGGTCTTCGAGATGGTGATGCGCCTGGGTCAGAACGTGGACGGGATCCCCTGAGCGGGCCGGGACCTCGGTGCCAGCAGCGGCGCGAGCTCGATCGCGTGGAAGCCGGGGACGGCAAGGACCGGGCCGAAGGCGGGCTGGCCCACAGCCCAACACGTGGCGGCGTCCACCAGCACGGAGCCGGGCGCGACTGGCAGGACCTCGGCGCCCGGCACCTGGATGAAGACGCGCCTGGTCGGCCCCAGGATGGCGACGGCGGGCAAGAGCGAGCCGGGGAGATCGACGGCGCTCTCCAGAAACGGCGTCCCCGAGCAGTCGTGAGACTCGAAGAAGACGCTGCTGCCCACGTGGACGGGCGCGTCGGAGTCGCTCCGGGTGGTGACGCCCGGGGCCGGGAGCACGGCGGACACCCCGAGTAAAAGCGGAAGGGCCGCGATCAGCAGCCCGGTTGACCGCAGCATCGAAGGACCTACGCGGACTCGCCGGCGGCCCGGCGAAGCTCCTGACGCCCGACCTTTCCCAGCGGCCTTCTAACGAGAAAATAGTGACAGGAACCGGTGTGGGCCGCGACGGCGGCCGTCGCGTCGCCCCGGCAGCCGGGGCAGCCGTACCACTCGGCGGCGGCCGGCGTGCGCCGGAGCCGGCGCAGCGGACTCCGCTGGCCGCACTGGGGGCAGGCGATGACGTGGCTCGCGCAACAGAGAAAGAGAATCGCGCGCGTATCGGCGTCCAGCATAGGGCGGGCATAGTGAGGCGTCGCGACTGTTCCGTCAAGCCCCAACTTGTCGAGCGGGACCTTCTACCTGTCGGCACATGGGCTGGGCGTCCCGGCATGTGCTGCTCGGCCCCGGGGGGATGGATCGTCGTCCAGGCCTGCACTCCTACTCCAACCGAGTCTTGCTCACCGTGGTGCGAAGAGTCAGAAATCCCGAGCCGAAGCCCTCGCCCTCGGGAACGCGCCCCGTGTCGAGCGGTATCGTGGCGAACGGTACGATGTCGATCAGCACCACGCCCTCGGCGTTCGCGCTGAGCTGCTGCTCCCGCTCACTCAGCCGGGACCAGGTGAACCCGTCCTCGGTCTTCTCCCTGACGAAGCTGGTGGAAAATGAGATGGAGGCGAAGTCATCGGTCGCGGCCCACGCCACCGTGACACCCTTGTAGTTCAAGGTTGCACTGAGACCCACCGGGTCCAGGACAAAATGCGTGCTGTCGATCTGAAAGGACGTTTGCGGAAACACGGGGATCGACGCTCCGCCCCGGTCGGCACTGAGGAACAAGATCGTTTCCACGTTTCCGTTCGAGAACGTGGATCGCGTGACCTGCACGGTGGCACAGACGTCCGCGCGGCACTGCGTCGCGCGTGCGTCCTCGGTCACGACGCGGAACGGCCGCTCGGCCGCCGCCGGGGTGACAAGAGCGAGCAGGGTGACAACCGAGAGCGCGAGGCCTGTTCGCATGGGATCTCCTCCCTGTGGCTACCCGCTTGCAATGGCACAAGGTAATGCCCGGCTCTCCCGGATCGTCGTAAAAAATAGCGGCCCGCTGGCGCTTGAAACCCGCCCGGTAAGCGTGTACTCTCCCGGCCGAGGACGATTAGCTCAGTTGGCAGAGCGCTGGCCTCACATGCCAGAGGTCACTGGTTCAAGTCCAGTATCGTCCACCATCTGGATGGCCGGGAGTCTGTGAGGCATGGACGAGAAACGCTTTCAAACGTTGATGAACCTGTTGACGGTGATTCTCTCCCTGGTCCTGGTCGGGTCATTCGCGACCGTGCTGCGCGCTGCCCTGTCGGCGAGCTAACGGGAGGGTTGCCGAACCTCTCGCGATCGGCTTATACTCCCACACCGTTCGGCTGGAGTTCGAGGCATTGCTCTGGGAGCGACAGATGAAGGTCTGCATTTTTTTTGACGGCCAGAACTTCTACCGCTCGCTGCTCCGCTTCGACGAATCCCTCCGGGTCGACTACGACCGCTTGGCCCTGTGGATCACGCAAGCCGTCGGCGGGTCGGCCGCCCTCT
>JBOHPM010000504.1:0-2845 GCA_050731715.1 Candidatus Rokuibacteriota bacterium | reverse complement strand
CTTGCGAGGAGGTCGGAGAGAGGAGAGAATCGCGCGCGTCGCTGCGCTCCGACGAGCGATCATGATCCGCGGAACGCGTGATCACGATCGCCCGGACTGCGCGATCACGATCGCCGGAATACGCACCTTTTGGGGGAAGCTCCGACTCGACGCGATCGAGCCGCGGCACTTCGACGAGTTCAAGGCGCGGCTCGTGGCCGGGAAACTGGCGCCGCGGACCGTGAACATCGAGCTCGGGCTCTTGAAGCAGCTGCTACGGTTTGCCGCCGACCGCGGCTATTCGAGCGACGGCCTCACACGCTGGATCACCTTCCAACGGAATCGTCCCTCCGAGATCCGCCCGTTCACGTTCGAGGAGAAGGCCCGGCTCCTGAAGGCGCTCCCGTTCCGCTTCCGCCCCTACTTCGAGGTGGCCTTCGGGACCGGGCTGCGGCCCTCCGAGCAGCTCGCGCTCAAATGGTCCCGCGTTGATTGGAAGCGAAAGAAGCTCCAGGTCGTCGAGGGGTGGCGGGACGGCGAGATCACGGGGCTCAAGGTCCTCTCCGCCCACCGCGAGGTAGACCTCCTGCCGCCCGTCCTTCGGGCCCTCCAGCGGCAACGGCTCGTGGCCGCCGGGAGCGAACTCGTCTTCGCGAACTCCCGCGGCCGGTACATGCGGCTCGACAACCTCCGCCATCGTGCCTGGTACCCGGCGCTCGAGAAGGCCAAGCTCCAGAAGCGTGACCTCTATACAACGCGGCACACGTTCGCGACGCATGCCCTCGCCGCTGGCGAAGATCCTGGCTGGGTCGCCAAGATGCTCGGCCACACGACGCTCCAGATGATCTTCACGACCTACTACCGGTACCTGCCGAACCTCGTGCGGCGGGACGGGAGCTTGCTGGCGAAGCGCCTCCGAGTGCGCTGAGCACAGCGCCAGCAACGCCTTCGCTTTTGACCTACACACTTACGGTGTGTATGCTGGATCCGGCAAAAGGGGGTGTGGCAACGATGCACAAACGCGTGAACGTGACGCTTCCCGAGGAGACGATCCGTCTCATCGACCGGGCGGCAGAGCGGGGCGACCGCAGCCGGTTCATCGATGCGGCCGTGAAGTACTTCGTCCGCCAGCGTGGCCGGACCCAGCTCAGGCGACTCCTCGAGGAGGGTGCCGAGCGGCGTGCCGCGCGCGACCTCGCGATCGCGGAAGAGTGGTTGCCGGTCGAAAGGGACGCATGGCGAAAGCGGCGCAAGTAATCCCGCCGCGGCGCGGCGAGGTGTACCTGGTGAGCCTTGACCCTGCGGTCGGCGCGGAGGTCAGAAAGACACGGCCCGCGGTCGTGGTGCAGAACGACCCCGCGAACCGGCGGAGCCCGATCACGATTGTCGCGGCGGTGACGTCGCAATTCGAGGAACCGCTCTACCCTACGGAGGTTCTGGTGCGAGCGCCGGAGGGAGGGCTCAGCACCGACTCCGTGGTGCTGCTGAACCAGATCCGCTCGGTGGACAGGCGCCGGGTGATTCGCCGGCTCGGCGCGCTGAAATCGGAGACCATGAGGGAAGTCGACCGCGCGCTCCTCTTGAGTCTCGGGCTAGTCGAGCTGTGACGACAGGTTGCCACTTCTGGACGATTCGGGGGGCCCAGCGAGCTTGCCTCTCGGCCGCTGATTGAGGGTAACAGGAGCGGGAACGACCACTGGCATGACGAGTTCGTGCTGGTCGCCGACCGGCTCTACGACGCCCCCCTGGAGGCGTTAAGAGGAGAGGGGTTGGTCTGAATGGCGAAGAAGTTTCGGGACCTGGTCGCGCGCAAGTCCCCCGCGTGGCATGCGGCGGTCGAGACACGGAAGAGCCACCTCCTCGCCGAGATGCCGCTCCACGAGCTACGCCGCGCGCGTGAGCTTTCTCGGGAGCAGCTCGCTGAGGACCTGGGGGCGACGCAACCGGAGATTTCGAAGATCGAGCGCCGAACCGACATGTATGTCAGTACGCTGCGCCGATTCGTGGAGGCCATGGGCGGAGAGCTCGAGATCATCGCCCGCTTCCCCGACGGTACCGTGCGGGTCACGCAGTTTCAGGAGCTGGATACGGTGAGCGAGTAAATATGATGGCTGGCCTTGCGCCGCGCGCATGCCGCTGCGGCAAAGAGCATCCATGGGACACCATTTCGGTCTCCGGCGAATGGGCGCCTCACGCTCTGCGCTGCTTCATCATCGGCGAGAGTCCTGGCGAGAACCGAGCCAAGTACTTCTACAACGAGCGCCGCAAGAAGGTCGCGATTCGGACCATCATGCTGCGAGAACTCGGTCGCCACGGGCTCCTCGATGAGCCGACTCTCCGGGCGTTTCAAAAGGCCGGGTTTCTGTTCGATCATGCCATCCGTTGTCTTCTACCGCCTGACACGATCCGGCGGGAACGGAGCTTGGCGGACCGATACAACTCGCCACTGGCGCAGGCGGCAACCCACTTGAACAGTTACCTCGGGCGGGCACCGGCCGTTTGGGTTATGGGGCGGATCGCAAGGAATGCGGTCGCCGCACGGTGCGCCGAGTTCCCGCGGGATACCGCCGAGATCTCCAAGCCGCCTTACCCTCGGGCCCTTCCGGACGCGCCACGGTTCTTCGTCTCGCGTTACCTGCTCCACGCACCCGCCAACCAAGTGCCGACGATTTTCGCTCGTTTGCACCGCTTCCTGAATCACAATGCCGCGCTGCAGTGCCCGGCATGCATAGGAAGGCTTTACTAACCGGTCCTTTATTTAGGATACACACGCGAACAACCTGTGATATGAAGAGGCGTGCACATTGACGGGCGGACGCTGTCGCACGAGACCTCGGAAACGATTCGCCGGCTGGCCGTACGGCGC
>JBOHPM010000503.1:0-2853 GCA_050731715.1 Candidatus Rokuibacteriota bacterium | reverse complement strand
GGCCTCGTTGTAGCCGCGCCAGTCGTATTTCAGGAATCCGGCTTCCGGCAGCCAGCCCAGGCTGATCGCGGGCTTCTTCGGCTGGGCCCACCGCCAGTCGACCCGCCGATAGATGCGGTCGGCGAGCGCGCGAATCTCCATTTCGTCGGGAGTCGCCCCGTCGAAGTAGGACTGACAGAAGAGGACGCCGGCCAGGAGGATGGCGGTATCGACCGTCGACAGCTCGCTGTCCCCGAAGCGCTCGCCGGTTTCCATGTTCAGGAAGTGGTAGAAGAACCCCTTGTACCCGGTGGCCCCGCGCGCATCGGGGCTCTGCCGCGCGTTCCGCAGGAAGCGCAGGGTCGCCAGCACCCGTTGCCGGGCTTCCTGGCGGGTGATGTAGCCTCGCTCGACGCCGACGGGATAGATGGTGAGGCCGAAGCCGACCGCGGCGATGCTCGAGTAGGACGGCGTTGGATAGCGGTCGGGGATCAGTCCGTTCCGGGGGTTGGCGGTTTCCCAGAAGAAGCGAAAGGTGCGCGCCTGGAGATCCACGAGAAAGGGATCGAGGGAACCGACGACCGGGGCCGGCGTCCGCGGCAGCGGCTTGTGAAGCTTGAGATCCTTCGCTTCGCCGGCGCCACCGGCCAGGAGGGCCAGGACCATCGTCCCGAGGGTTGCGACCGGCGCGCCACAGACGGTCAAGCTCGGTCTGGACATAATCACCTTCCAATGAACCGTGGGCGCTGAAATGGAGGTTGGCGCCCACCACCGTCGATGATATGGCGCGATTCTAAACGAGAACAGGTGAGGAGCGGAACAAGAAGCGTGAACGGAGCCGCCGAGCCCCAGCGGAAGCCCCCGGAACCCATGGAGGGCGAGGCGACCAGCTCTGCCTCAAGCACGCCAACGACAAGGGCGGGGTACCTGGCGAAGCCCTACAGCCCCTTCACGCTCCTGACCCTGATCCGCGAGCTGGCCCCCGAGGGCTGAGCCGCGTCGAGCCCGCTCAGTAGCGAGGCCGACCCTGGCTCGTGTAGTCCCTGGGCGGCGCCGCCGACTGGCGCGCGAGCCAGGCCGCCGTGTCCCGCGTGTCGCTGATGAAGCCGCGCAGGATGGCCAGCAGCAGGTCGTGCGTGATCAGCGTGTTGAACGCGACGTCCACGTGGCTGGCCCGGCCACCGCCAGGCGGTCGTATGAGGAACGGCACGCGGTGGTCAACCTGCCCGTCGAAGGCGGCCGATCCCCGCCACCACTGATCGGAGCTCACCACGATCCACGTACGGTCGCCGAGATTCGCCCGCCCGATGCCGCGGCGAAGATCCCCGACGATTCGATCGGCCAGCGCGAGGTTGTCGAGATAGCCCGGCGCCGCCCCGGTGACGCTCCACGGCGTCAGGCGCTCGGTCGCGCGATCGTAGATACCCGGGGGCTGGGGCAGCGGCAGGTGGAGCAGCACGAGCCCGAAGCGGCTGTCGGTCGCGGTGCGGATGGCCAGGTCGGCGAGCTCCGCGAACCGCTGGGCGCGCAGCCGGCGGGCCTGCGCCGGCGGCGCCAGGCTCGCCCACTGGGTCAGGAGCGCCTGGCCGAGCGTGTCGCCCCGGGCCTGTTCGTGGGCGACGGAGGGTCTCCAGTCGGCGGCGCCCAGCGAGGCGCCGAGGACCCGTGGGTAAGGCAGGTGCCACCCGATCACGGCCGTGTCGTACCCGAGCACGCGCGCGCGGGAGAACACGTTGGGGTAAACGCTCCAGCGCGCCGCCTTGCCATCGGCAAACGTGAGCTCCAGCTCGTTCGGGTTCGTCGGCACGACGGCGACGACCGGACGGCCGGTGATGAGGGCCGGCAGCGAGATGTCCGTCTTCCCCGCCGGTGGGCGCGCGCCGTCGGCGTAGAGTGACTCGCGCCTCAGGCGATCGAGCTCCGGCAGCTCGAGGCCCGCCGGTCGCGCCTCGAACGTGATGCGCTGATCGAGCTCGGCGAAGACGAGCCACACGATGCGGCGGAGGCTCGGCGGGGTCCCCGGCAGCGGCGCGGGGTCGACTCGCTGGAAGACGGGGCCCGCCGCCACCTCGAGGAGCATCCACAGGGCCTGGACCAGTGTGAAGACGGCCAGGGGCGACGCCACCAGGGCGACGCCGCGAGTGGTCATCAGCATTGGCCAGGGCCAGGCCAGCGACGCCGCGAGCGTCAGGACGACGAGGGCAAGCAGTCCGGGGCCGCCAAGCGGCTCTGTCCAGCGCCCGATCGACTCGTGCGTGATGCGCGCGAAGTTCAGCGAGACGAGGAGCGTCACCGCGGCGGCGACGGCCGCGAGGCGGCGCCAGGCCGGCCGCCGGGTGCGCCGGATCGTCAGCACGCCCAGGAAGCCACCGGCGGCGAGCGCGACGATGTTCAGGATGAGCGCCAGGAGCGTGGGCGCGTTGAGCGGGATCCGGTTGTAGAAATCCCAGTCTCCGATGAACAGCGTCTCGCTGCGCGCCTGGCTGAAGCAGAGGGTTGAGAGCGAGAGCGCCGCGAGAGCGTCGAGCATGTGCCGCCGCCGGGTCACACCCCGTCGATCGGGGCGAACGGGCGGGGACGGCTGGCGCACGTCGCGGTACCACCACAGGCGATCCGCATCCGAGCCGCCGCCCGGGCGAGCGTGAGGACCCGGCGCTTCGGGGGTCGCCGAATCAGGAGGTTCGGGCGGGTTCAGGGCGGTGTCCTAGTCGGCGACGCGGAGGCGGAAGGTCGGATCGTGCTCGGCGCCACCGGGTCGGCCGCGGCGCCAGCCGAGCGCGCGGGCGTAGCTGCCGAACAGCCCGGCGGCTTCGATCGCGGCCTCGCTCACGGCCGACGGGCCTTCCGCATCGGGGGCGACATACAGGGCGTCGG
>JBOHPM010000502.1:0-2863 GCA_050731715.1 Candidatus Rokuibacteriota bacterium | reverse complement strand
AGCGCGCGCAGCAGGGCCCGACCCGCCGGCGAGGTCCAGGGCTTGGTGCCCAGCGCTCGGCCCAGCAGCGTGCCGTCGCGGCCCACCAGGACGACGGTCGGGGTCACGGTCACCTCGTACTGCCGGGCCACCCGGCCGTCAGCGTCGAGCACCACCGGGAATGACGTCCCGCTGGTGCGCACCCACTCGGCGACCCTGGCCCGCGGCTCCTGGATGTCGACGGCGACGACCATCAGTCCCTGCTGGCCGAACTCCCGGTGCACCTGCTCGATCTCCGAGGGTAACTCCCTCGTGCAGTACGGTCACCACGTCGCCCAGAAGTAGAGGAACGCGGGTCGACCGGCGAGATCGGCCAGTCCGAGCCGCGCGCCGTCGAGCGTCTCCAGCGCGAAGGCGGGGGCCGGCTGACCGGCGAGTGGAACGATCTGTAGCTCGCCCATGAGGTCATCGAGCGCGAGGACCGCCGTCTTGCGCGGGGCCGGGTCGTCGGGGCCCCGGCTCCCGAGAAGCCAGAGGCTTAGCATGCCGACCAGGAGCACCGAGCCGAGCACGGCAACGGCGGGAGGACGGGTCATTGGGGGGCTATGGTAGCCCGATTTGCCCGGTCTGGCGTACCATTACAGGGGCGAGGTGCCCCCTACCTTTCGACGAGGAGCGGCAATGGCGGATTTCAAGATCTGGATGAACGGCAAGCTGGTGGAGCAGGCCCAGGCGGTGCTACCGGTCAACAGCGCCGCGGTGTTCTACGCGACCAACGTGTTCGAGGGACTCCGCGCCTACTGGAACGAGCGCGACGGCGAAGTGTATGCGTTCCGCCTCGCCGATCACTTCGCCCGCCTGCGCGACTCGATGAAGATGATGCGCTTCAGCGTGCCCTACGGGGACGAGGAGCTCTTCGCAGCCGTGCGGAGCGTGCTCGCCGGCAACGACGTCCGCGAGGATGTTCACATGCACATGGTGGCCTACGTGCTCGGCCCCGGCCTCGATGCCACCACGCCCACCGGCCTCTACATCAACCCGCGCAAGCGCCCGCGCGTGACGGAGGGCAAGGGGCTGGCGGCCTGCGTGTCGTCGTGGGTGCGCACTTCCGACAACGCGATCCCCATCCGCCTCAAGTGCGGCGCCAACTACCAGAACGGCCGGCTGGCTCGCCTGCAGGCCAGGGCCGACGGCTATGACGATCTGGTCATGCTCAATCAGCGGGGCAAGGTCGCCGAGGGCACCGGGGCCACCTTCATGATGGTGCGCAAGGGCCGCCTCGTCACGCCGGGGACCAGCAACGACATCCTCGAGTCGATCACCCGCACCACGCTGATGGAGTACGTCTGTCCCACGGTGCTCGGCATGGAGATCGTCGAGCGTGACATCGACCGCACCGAGCTCTACACCGCGGAGGAGGCCTTCCTCTGCGGCAGCGGCTACGAGATCACGCCGATCACGTCGATCGATCGCTTCCCGCTGGGCACCGGCGAGGTGGGGCCGATCACCAGGAGCATCAACAAGGTCTACCTGGACCTGGTGCGCGGCGTGGACACGCGCCACCCTGAGTGGCGCACGCCCACGTACAAGCCGGTCACGCTCAAGGATCCGGTCGCGCGCTAAGACAACCGGACGTCGGCCGTGCCCTCGTACGTGCCGCCGTGCGTGTCGTGGAAGGTCACCCGTAGCTGGCCGGGATCGGTGGCCCGGAAGGCGAACGTGAACGTGGGGTTCTCGCTCACGCTCTGCGTGGTGTCGATGGCCACGACCGTCTTGCCCAGGTAGGTGGCCACGACCCGGTTGATGTACTGGTAGTTCCGCGGGACGATCCGGCCCTGCTTGTCGCGCTCCACACGCTCCATGGGGTGGATCACCAGCGTGCGCACGCGCACGAGGTCGCCGGCCTTGATGCCGCTGGGAATCCGGATTCGGACCTTGCCGATGTCGGCCATCCGGTGGCTAGCCCCCGCACCCGCTGACGGTGACCTTCACCTCGCGCTTGACCTGGAGCAGGGTGCCATCGCTCAGCTCGGCGATCGCCCGCACGTCGCCGGTCTCACCCAGGCGCACGGTGGCGCCGACGAGGGCCTGCCCGGCCTCGGGAGCCAGGGTGGCGCGGGCGATGATGGGGATGCGGTTCTTGTCGGCGACGATGTAGACGTGCTTGACGTAGCCGCTCGTCGTCATGGGCGCGCCGACTTCCACTGTGAGCGGGACGACGGCGCCGTTCTCGGCGATGGCCGCCACGTCGAGCTTGACGGCGCCGGCGCCGTCCTTGAGCGGGCGACTGCCGAACAGCCGCTTGAGTCCGTCCTGCACGCCCTCGTGCACGCCAAGCTGCTGGGCCTGGGCGGGCCGGGGCGCGAGCATCTCGCTCGTCCCGGCGAGCCCGAGCATCCCGAGGATTCGCAGCAGGGTCCGGCGAGTCATAGGGGCAGTATACGCCCCCCGTCCGGTGGGCGCCCCCCGGGCGCGGCCCTACGTGCCGACCATCGCGGGAATCCGGCCGTACAGGGCCTCCGAGACGTCGACGACGAGGGAGCGTTTCCGTGAATCGGGGTCGTGAAAGGTCAGTGTCGGCGGCGTGGTGCGATAGTAGAGCTTCCAGCGCTGGCCCCAGCCGCGCAGCATCCTAGTCCAACCGGTACGCCTCGTCCGCCGGCCGGAAGGCCCGCGGCAGCCACAGCGGGCGCCGGAGATTGCCCGGGCCCGGAGCGGGGCGGGTCAGGCTCAGCCACTCGCGGTACACCTGGTGGGCCTTGTCGGTGTCGACGACGATGTCGCCGTAGCGGTCATCGGGGTCGGGCCGGGACACGGACACTTTCTGATGCCAGCAGTGCTGGCCGCTGACCGGGTCGGGCTGGACCGGGAACGTCAGGTTCTG
>JBOHPM010000501.1:0-2871 GCA_050731715.1 Candidatus Rokuibacteriota bacterium | reverse complement strand
GCCGCGGCAAAGCCGCCCTGGTCCTCGAAGTCCAGCAGCGTGGCGGGCTGCCAGGTCGTGTACTGAGAGCCGTAGCGCATGTGCTCGGTGATGCCGGGGCTCTGCACGAGGTTGCCGGGGTTCATACGGTTGTCCGGGTCGAAGGCCTGCTTGAGCTCGCGGAACGCCCGCATGAGGGTCGGGCCGTACATGCGCTCCAGGAAGGGGCTGCGGGCCCGTCCATCGCCGTGCTCGCTGGAGATCGTGCCGCCGAACTCGAGCACGAGGTCGTTGATCTCCTCCGCGATGGCCCGCACCTGCTCGAGCCCCCGGGCGGTCTTGAGGTTGATGACGGGCCGGATGTGCAGGCAGCCTACCGAGCAGTGGCCATAGTAGGCGCCCTCGGTGTCGTGGCGGGCGAAGACCTCGCGGAACCGCGCGACGAACTTGGCCAGGTGGCGAGGCTCGACGGCAGTGTCCTCCACGAAGGCGATGGGCTTGCGGTCGCCCTTCATCCCCAGCAAAAGCCCGAGCCCGGCCTTGCGGAGCTTCCAGATGGACTGCTGGGCGGCGGAGTCGTAGGTGATGTGGGCGGCGTAACCGAACCGCTCGCGCTGGCGGCGCGCTTCCAGGGCTTCGACCTTGGCCCGGACGTCGGCCTCGCTGTCGCCGGCGTACTCCACCATCAGGATGGCGGCCGGATCACCCTGGATGAACGCCGCCCGCTGCCGCTGCTCGATGTTGTCGCGGGCCAGATCCAGGATCATCTTGTCGGTGAGCTCGACGGCGTACGGCCCGGATTCCAGGATCGCTTGGGACGCCTCCAGCGCCTCCTGCATCTCGGCGAAGTGGATGACGTCGAGCGCCGTGGCCCGGGGCCGGGGCATCAGCCGTACTTTGGCCTCGAGCACCGTCACCAGCGTGCCCTCCGAGCCGACCAGAAGCCGCGCCATGCTGAGCGACCGGGGCGCGCCGTTCCCACCCCCGGCGTACGAGCCGGGCTTGACGCTGACGCCGACGAGCTCGTTGAGGTTGTAGCCGGCCACGCGGCGCCAGTGGCTGGGATACCGGGCGCGAATCTCATCGGCATAGGTCTGGCGGATCCGGGCGACCGCCCGATAGACATCGCCCTCGCGGCCTGAGAGTCGGCACTTGGCAGAGAACTTCTCGGCCGTGAGCTCGCCGAAGACGACCCGCGTCCCATCGGCCAGCAGCGTCGTGATCTCCAGCACGTGGTCCACGGTGAGGCCGTAGGCGATCGAGTGCGAGCCCCCGGAGTTATTGCCGATCATCCCGCCCAGGGTCGCCCGATTCGACGTCGAGGTGTCGGGTCCGAACAGCAGGCCCTGCGGGCGCACGTGGTGATTCAGCTCGTCCTGCACCAGCCCCGGGCCCACCCGGGCCCACCGCTCCGCGGTGTTGACCTCCAGCACGCGGTTGAGGTGAGCAGAGAAATCGAGCACGACCGCGTGGTTGACCGTCTGGCCGGTGAGCGAGGTCCCGCCGCCCCGGGGCAGGAGCGGCGCGCCAAAGGTGCGGGCCACCTCGACGGCAGCCTGCACGTCACCCGCGTCGCGGGGGATGACCACCCCGATCGGCTCGACCTGGTACATCGAGGCGTCGGTGGCGTAGAGCAGCCGGGAGGTTCGGTCGAAGCGGACGTCGCCGGCGATGACCTTGCGAAGTTCGTGCTCGAGTTCGCGCACCGGGGCTTATTATACGCGGGTGGGTCCGCGCCACCGTCGCGTGTTGGCCCTGGCGCTGGTGTTGGCGGCCGGTGCGGCGCCCGGCCTCGGTCAGGCCGAGAATCTCCCGGAAGCGCCGGGGCTTCGCGTCGAACTCCTCAACTCCTCGGGGGTCATCGACTCCCGCGCGCTCACGGGCAAGAAGGTGCTGGTGGTGCGCTTCCAGGCGTCGTACTGTCGCCCGTGCGCCAAGGAATCACGGGCGTTCGGGCAGCTGGTGGACCGTTATCGCCATCGGAGCGTGGAGTTCGTCGCGCTGCACGTGCAGGACACCGTGGCCGATACGCGCAAGTTCATCCGGGCCCAGAAGGTCGGTTACCCGGTCGCGCTGGATCCCCAGCTCATCATCGGCAATCGCTTCGGCTTCAAGGGCACGCCCTATACCGTGGTGATGGACCTGAAAGGTGAGCTGGTGGCCCAGCTCCACGGCGAGTCCGCGCTGACGCGCCTGCCCGCGATTCTCGACGACGCGCTGCGCGAGGCGCCGCCGGGCTCGTGAAGGCGCAGCGGCCGCGCGATCGACGACCTCAGGGCTTGAGCATCACCTTCACCGCCCGGTCCTCCTTGCGGTCGAAGATGGCGTAGCCGCGGGGGGCGTCCTTCAGCGACATCGTGTGCGTGATGATTCGGGCGGGCCTGAGCTTGCCCAGCCGGACCAGCTCCATCAACGGCGTGATGTAGTTGCGCGCGTTGCAGATCCCCATCTTGAGCGTCAGGTCCTTGAAGAAGGCCTCGCGCGCCGGGAATGGCAGGCTCGGCTCGACGTAGACGCCCACCGAGGACACGGTGCCTCCGGCCCGCACGGCCTGGATGGCCTGGGAGAACGGCGTTTCGTGGCCGACGCACTCCAGGACGACATCGGGGCCACGCCCGCCGGTCAGGGCCCGCAGCTGTTCCGCGGGGTCACCGCGCTCGAGATCGACCGGCTCGGCGCCGAGCTCACGGGCCAGGGCCAGTCGGTAGTCGACACGGTCGACCGCGAAGACTCGGGCCGGACCGAAGAGCTGGGCGGACTGCACGGCCAGGAGTCCGACCGGACCGGCGCCGAAGACGGCCACGGTGTCGCTGGGACGGATCCCGCCGTTCTCGGCGCAGCAGTATCCGGTGGAGAGGATGTCGCCCAGAAAGAGCGCGTCCTCGTCGGACA
>JBOHPM010000500.1:0-2885 GCA_050731715.1 Candidatus Rokuibacteriota bacterium | reverse complement strand
TGCGGGTCATGGAGGAGCTGCAGGAGCTCGATCAGCTCGAGCGCGAGCTCAAGGGGGTGCGGGCCCTCGAGGACCTGCAAGACATCCCCCGCGAGCGGATGGAGCGGCTCCTCGGCGAGGACGCCGCCGAAGACCTGGAGCGCCTCAAGGAGATTGCCCGCAAGCTCGAGGAGGCCGGCTATCTCGAGAGCAATGGCGACGAGCTGACCTTGACCGCCCGGGCCATCCGCAAGATCGCCGACAAGGCCCTGCGCGAGATCTTCCTCCGCCTCAAGCGGGACCGCGTGGGCGGGCACGCCGTCGCCCGCCGGGGCGCCGGCGGCGATCCCACCGACGAGAGCAAGGTCTACGAGTTCGGCGACCCGTTCCTGCTCGACCTCAAGGGCACGGTCATGCGGGGGATCGAGCGGCGGGGCCCGGGCACGCCGGTCGCCCTCGAGCCCGGCGACTTCCAAGTCTTCCGCACCGAGCTCCGCAGCCGGGCCGCGACCGTGGTCATGCTCGACATGAGCCGCTCCATGCTCAACAACGGCTACTTCCTGCCAGCCAAGAAGGTGACGCTGGCGCTGAGCGCGCTCATCCGGGGTCAGTTCCCCCGCGACGCGCTCTACATCGTGGGCTTCTCGCTCTACGCCCGCGAGTTCACCGCTGCCCAGCTCCCCACGCTGTCGTGGAGCGAGTGGAACGTGGGCACCAACATGCACGCGGGATTCATGCTGGCCCGCAAGCTGCTGGCCCGCCATGCCGGGGGCACCCGGCAGGTCATCATGGTCACCGACGGCGAGCCCACCGCGCACATGGAGGGCGAGGTGGCCGACTTCAACTACCCGCCGACCCGCCGCACCCTCGACGAGACTCTGCGCGAAGTTCGCCGCTGCACCCGCGACGGCATCACCATCAACACCTTCATGCTGGAGCGGACGCCCTGGCTGACTGCGTTCGTGGAGGAGATGACGCGTCTCAACCGCGGCCGCGCCTTCTTCGCCGCCCCCGACCGGCTCGGCGAGTACGTGGTGGTCGACTACGTCAACGCCCGGCGCCGCAGTCTCGCCTAGGCTCTAGCGATTCGGCCTACCCTCGTCCTGCTCGTACGCCACGCCGTCACCGCAGTGACCGGTCGCCGGCTTCCCGGCCGCGCGCCGGGGCTGCACCTCAGCGACGAAGGCCGGCGCCAGGCCGAGCAGGTAGCCCGGCGGCTGGCCCGGCTGGACCGGGTGGCCGCTGTGTACACCTCGCCTCTCGAGCGGGCGCGGGAGACGGCCGCGCCGATCGCCCGGGCCCGGGGGCTGGGCCTGCGGGTCGAGCGGGGCCTCCTGGAGCTGGACGTGGGGGCGTGGACGGGGATCACGCTGGCCCGGGCGCGGCGCAAACGGGAGTGGACCACCGTGCAGCGTCATCCCAGCGGGTTCCGCTTCCCCGGGGGCGAATCGTTCGCCGAGATGCAGGCCCGGGTGACAGGCATCCTCACGGCGCTGGTCGCGCGCCATCCGGGCGTCACCATCATCGCCGTCTCTCACGCCGATCCCATCAAGGCCGCCGCCGCCCAGGCCGTGGGCGCCCCTCTCGATCTCTTTCAGCGCATCGTCATTGCCCCGGCCTCGGTTACGGCGATCGCCTACGGCGCCCACGGGCCGCTGGTGTTGACGCTCAACTCCGGGGACGGCGACCTCGCGTGGCTCAGGCGATCATGAGCGCCTCGTTCGAGCTCGACAACCCCGACCACTTCACGGCGGGCGCCGTCGGCGAGCCTGGCCAGCGGATCTTCTACATGCAGGCCCGGCAGGGGGATCAGCTGCTCACCTTGAAGTGCGAGAAGGAGCAAGTGCGGGCGCTCGGCAACTACCTGGCCACGCTGCTGGCCAGCCTGCCCGAGCCGGGCAGCCCGGCACGTCTCGAGGCCACGCTGCTGCCGCCCGTCGAGCCAGCGTGGGCGGTGCGATCCATCGCGGCCGGCTACGACCGGGAGGGTGATCGCGTCGTCGTGGAGGCCCGCGAGCAGCTCGACGAGCCCGATGATGCCTCCGCCGCGGAGGAGGCCACGCCCGAGCGCGAGGTGATCGCCGAGGCCGAAGCGGTGGAAGAGGGCGAGAGCGAGGCCGACGCCGACGACGAGGGCGCCCGGGCCCGCTTCCTTATCACCCGGGCCCAGGCCGCGGCCTTCGTGGAGCGGGCGCGGGAGCTGATGGAGGCGGGGCGTCCGGAGTGCGTGCTATGCGCCTTGCCGATCGATCCCACCGGGCACGTCTGCCCCCGGAGCAATGGCCACCTCCAGCGCTGACGTCCTGGAGCTGCTCGCCCGGGGCGAGCTCACCGTGCGGGGACGGATGCCCCGCAGCAGCAATGCGACCTATCTCGTCGAGGTCGCCCGCAGCGGGGCCCCGCTGCTCGCCGTCTACAAGCCTGGCCGGGGCGAGCGGCCCCTGTGGGACTTCCCTCCCGGGCTGTTCCGCCGCGAGGTCGCGGCCTGGGAGCTATCCCAGGCGCTCGGGTGGGGACTGGTGCCGCCCACGGTGCTCCGCGAGGGCCCGTTCGGTGAGGGATCGGTGCAGGAGTTCGTGCACGCCGATTTCGCCGAGCACTACTTCACGCTACACGAGACCCCGGTCCATCGGGAGCGGTTGCAGCGGATCTGTGCCTTCGACCTGCTCGCCAACAACGCCGACCGCAAGAGCGGGCACTGCCTGCTGGGGCCCGACGGCCGGGTGTGGGCCATCGACAACGCCCTGACCTTCCACGCCGAGCCCAAGCTGCGCACTGTGATCTGGAACTTCGCGGGCCAGGCCATCCCCGCGCCGATCCTCGACGACGTCAAGCGCGTGCAGCGCGCGGGACTCCCCGCCGACCTGGCCCATCTCCTCGAGCCGGCCGAGCAGCGGGCCCTGCAG
>JBOHPM010000499.1:0-2889 GCA_050731715.1 Candidatus Rokuibacteriota bacterium | reverse complement strand
CGCGAACGTTCCGGAACGGCGTGGACATCGCGGCCCCCGAGGGGACCGGGATCACCGCGGTCTACGGGGGCCACGTCGTCTACACAGGATGGTTCAAAGGCTACGGGAATTTGATTATTCTGGACCATGGCAATGACTTCTATACGCTCTACGCGCACATCGCCGAGATCGGCGTGAAGGAAGGCGAGGACGTCCGGCAGGGCCAGAAGATTGGGACGGTGGGGGAGACGGGTTCGCTGGCCGGAGCCCGGCTGTACTTCGAGGTGCGGTACCAGGGCCGGGCGCTCGATCCCGCCGACTGGCTCCGCCAACGAGGGTGAGGGGGGCCTCATGAAGAAGGCGTTCGTCATCGGGTCACTGCTGATCGTGCTCACGCTGTCGCTGGGCGGCTCGGTGGCCAGCAAGAGCACGGAAGGCGGCGCGACCTACGAGCAGCTCAAGCTGTTCACCGAGGTGCTGTCGATCGTGCAGAACCAGTACGTCGACGAGGTACCGCCTCGCGACTTGATCTACAGCGCCATCAAGGGCACCTTGCGCGGGCTCGACCCTCATAGCTCGTTCCTGGATCCGGAGAGCTATCGTGAGATGCAGGTGGAGACGTCGGGCAGCTTCGGCGGTCTCGGCATCGAGATCACGCTGCGCGACGACGTCCTCACGGTGGTGGCGCCCATCGAGGGCACACCGGCGTACCGGGCCGGCATCCACCCCGCCGATCGGATCGTCAAGATCGACGGCATCGCCACCAAGGACATGCAGCTCTCCGACGCGGTCAAGCGCATGCGGGGGCGGCCGGGCACCAAAGTCACCATCTCCGTGGTGAGAGAGGGGTGGACGGAGCCCAAGGACATCGAGATCACGCGGGAGCAGATCCGCGTGCAGTCCGTGCGGACCCACGACCTGGACAACGGCATCGGCTACCTGCGCGTGCGCCAGTTCCAGGAGCAAACCGCCCACGACGTGGAAGCGGTGCTGGACAAGTTCGCCAAGGCCGGGAAGAAGGCCATGGTGCTGGACCTGCGCAACAACCCGGGCGGTCTGTTGACCTCCGCCGTGGAAGTGGCCGAGAAATTCCTGGAGGACGGCAAGCTGGTGGTCTACACCGAGGGCCGCGTGCGCAATCAGAACATGCGCTTCTCGGCCCACGCCAAGAAGCCGCTCAGCACCATTCCCATGGTGATCCTCATCAACCAGGGCAGCGCCTCCGCGTCCGAGATCGTGGCCGGAGCATTGCAGGACTACAACCGGGCCGTGGTCGTCGGCACCCAGAGCTTCGGCAAGGGATCGGTCCAGACCATCATCCCGTTGTCGGACGGTTCCGGGCTGCGGCTGACGACGGCCAAGTACTTCACTCCCAAGGGCCGTTCCATCCACGGCAAGGGCATCGCTCCCGACATCGTGGTCGAGGTGCCCAAGGAGAAGGACGGAGCGCCGCCGAAGCCGCCCTCGCTCGATCCGCTGGAGGAGCTCAAGAAGGACGTCCAGCTTCAGCGGGCGCTCGACGTGATCAAGACGATGCGGGTGCTCGAGCAGCGCGGGACGGCGGCCCCGCAGGCCCAGGTCAAGTAACGGCGTTTCTGCGCCGAGGGGGGCGGTGCCCGAGGCACCGCCCCCCATCTGTTTCAGCGTTCCCACGATGATCGTGCTCGGGATCGAAAGCTCCTGCGACGAGACAGCCGCGGCGGTCCTCGCTGACGGCCGCCGTCTCCTGTCCGACGTGGTGGCCTCCCAGGATGCGATCCACGCGCCCTATGGCGGGGTGGTCCCCGAGCTGGCCTCGCGCCGTCATCTCGAGATGATCGGGCCGGTCGTTCAGCGGGCCCTCGACGAGGCGGGCGCGAAGCTCCGCGATCTCGACGGCATCGCCGTGACCCAGGGCCCGGGGCTGGTGGGCTCGCTCCTCATCGGCTGTTCGGTCGCCAAGGCCCTGGCCTGGGTCCACCGCACGCCTCTGGTCGGGGTCAACCACCTGGAGGGACACGTCTACGCGGCATTCCTGACCGACGACCCGCCCACCCATCCCTTCCTGGCCCTGATCGTGTCGGGCGGCCACACGGCGCTGTACCACGCCCGCGAGCCGCTGCGCTATGCCCTGGTCGGCCAGACCCGCGACGACGCCGCGGGCGAGGCCTTCGACAAGGTGGCCAAGCTGCTGGGGTTGGGCTTTCCCGGAGGGCCCGCCATCCAGCGGGCGGCCGAGCAGGGGGATCCACGCGCCGTCGCGTTCCCCCTCGCCCAGATGACCGACGGCACCCGCGACTTCTCGTTCAGCGGGATCAAGACGTCGGCCTCGCTCTACGTCAAGCGACGCGCGCCCCTGTCGGCGGCCCTGGTCGCCGACGTGGCCGCCTCCTTCCAGGCGACGGTGGTGAAGATGCTCGTGCGGAAGACGATCCCGGCCGCGCTGCACCTCGGGGTCAAGCGCGTGGTGCTGACCGGCGGCGTGGCGGCCAATGGACCGCTGCGCCAGGCCCTGCGTGCCGAGGCCGAGGCGCACGGGATCACGCTCCACATTCCGCCGCCCCGTCTGTGCACCGACAACGCCGCCATGATTTCCGCGGCCGGCACGGCCCGCCTGCAGGCCGGCGAGCGCGCAGGGCTGGACATGAACGCCCGCCCCGACCTGGCCCTGGCGTGAATTACGCCGCTGTTCTGGCCGGGCTTCCCGATGCGGTGATCGCCGTCGACGCAACGCTTCGCGTGGTGTTCTGGAACGCGGTGGCCGAGGAGCTCACGCACCGCTCGGCTCGTCGCGTGCAGGGGCGGGTGGTGAAGGAGGTGTTCCCGACCGGCACGTCCCTGGTGAGCCGACTGGCCGAGACCATCGCCGCCGGCGAGGGCCGCTCGGAGACGGAAGCCTTCGTCGAGACGGTCGAAGGACGGCCGGTGCCG